>CAKUMG010000273.1 GCA_934667465.1 uncultured Actinoplanes sp.
CGGCGGCGGCGATGAAGTAGCGCAGCGCGTCGGGGTCGTAGCGGGCGAGGAAGGATTCGGCGGAGTCGAAGCAGCGGACGCGGTAGTCCTTGCCTTCGAGGAGCCACTGCAGGGAATCGCGGACCGCCTCGTCGTCGTCGTCGAAGGGCAGCGCCTCGGCGCTCGCGTCGATCGCCGGCACCGCACCCGCCGGACGCTGGGCGCGCATGGCCGCGGACGGCTCCACCGCCGCGACGTAACGGTCGGCGGGCTCGTATGACCCGGCACCTGCCCCGACGTTGAGCACCGAGCGCGCGTCACCGAGCGCGTCATGGATCAGCGCCGCGATCCGAGGGTCGGGCCGGCGCCGGGTGGAATAGCCGTGACCTGTGCGTTCATAGTCGACATCGCCTGTCATGCCGCGACCCTAAACCCGTACCTCGGGGTACAAGTCAAGTCCGCAAGGGGTCGAAGTCAACGGCCGAAGACAGTCCGCTCGCGCGAAAGCGCCCGCTGGCCGCGCTCAGGAGAGCCAGGCGAGCAGTTGCTGGCCCAGCAGCATCAGGTTGAGGCCGCTGAGCACCGCTACCACCGTGCCCATGCCGGCGGTCATGGCGCGGGTGCTGACGTGCTCGCCCATGATGTCGCGGCGGCTGGTGAGCCACAGCAGCGCGCCGAGGGCGAACGGGATGCCGAACGACAGGGTCACCTGGCTCAGCACCAGCGCCCTGGTGGGGTCGAGCCCGGACATGAGCAGCACGACCGCCGGGGCCATGGTGACGGCCCGCCGCAGCCAGGTCGCGATGCGCAGGTTGAGGAAGCCGTCCATGATGATCTGGCCCGCGGCGGTGCCGACGCTGGACGACGAGATCCCGGAGGCCAGCAACGCGGCGGCGAACGCCAGGGCGACGCTGCCGCCGACGGTCTCGGCGAACCGGTGGTGGACCTCGTCCAGGCCGATCGCCGGGGTGCCCGGACCGGCGTGGAAGATCTTGGCGGCGATGGCCAGCATGCTCAGGTTGACGAGCCCCGCGATGCCCATCGCGATGCCGATGTCGACGCGGGCGAAGTGCAGCATCCTCGTGCGGCAGGTGTCACCGGAGACCCCGACCCGGTTGCTCATCAGCCCCGAGTGCAGATAGATCGCGTGCGGCATGACGGTGGCGCCGATGATACCGACCGCGAGGAGCAGGGTGTCGTCACCGGCGAAGGTGGGGACCAGGCCGCCCAGCACGCCGGTGGCCGACGGCGGGATGCGCAGCGTCGTGTAGAGGAAGCCGGCGCAGATGAGCGCGAGCATGGCGCCGACCGCCAGCTCGAACGGGCGGTGGCCGCGCCGCTGGAACGCGAGGATCGCGAAGGCCAGGACGGCGGTCACGATCGCGGCCAGCGGCAGAGGCATGCCGAAGAGCAGGTTGAGGCCGACCGCGGCACCGACGAACTCGGCCAGGTCGGTGGCCATGGCGACGATCTCGGCCTGGCCCCACATCACCCATCGGCCGCGGCGGCCCATCGTGGCCCGGCACAGCTGGGGCAGGCTCTGCCCGGTGACGATGCCCAGCTTGGCGGCGAGGTACTGGATGGGCATGGCGACGACGTTCGCGAGCACCACCACCCAGACGAGCGCATAGCCGGTGCTGGAGCCGGCGGCGAAGTTGGTGGCGAAGTTGCCGGGGTCGAGATAGGCGATCGCCGCCACGAACGCCGGACCCAGTGCCGTCGCGATGCGCAGGTTCTTCGCCGCCGGCGTGAGCCGCCCGGGAGCAGGACCGGTGATGAGCGGCGGCGGTGATGTCTGGGTCACGGGCATCCGTCCTCGGGGTGCGCGACCTCAGGGGCGAGGCCGACGAAGGTGCGCGACTTCAGGTGGCGAGGCCGCGACGGAAGGTGCGCGACAAGGGGGTCCGCCCCGGAGGGACGCCGGGACGGACCGCGGATACGGGTACGGGCTCAGCCGCTGACCCGTACGTCGCCGTTGAGGCCCTTGGGGTAGAAGCCGCCCTTGCTGACCTTGCCGGGGTTCAGGTACACGATGTTGAGCACCTGACCGGGGGTGCGGCTGTACGCGACGCCGCTCTTGTCGGTCGGGTTGATGTTGGCCCGCCCGTTGACCACGAGGCCCTGGTCGAGGTCCGTCCTGCCGTCGAGCGAGTCGCGCGCGGCCGAGAGCTTCTCCACGGCCGGGGCCAGGTCCTTCTCGAACAGCGAGGTGCGGATCGTCGCCGCGTGGTAGGCCTCGACCGCCAGGATGCCGGCCGCCGCCTCCAGGTAGGTCTTGTTGTTGATCAGCGGCGCGGCGCCCTTGTACGCGGTGACACCGACGTCCTCGAACAGGTACGCCGCCATCAGGAAGTTGTTCTCGTTGGCGTACGGGTCGAACGTCTCGGTGGCACCGATGAGCCCAGCCGCGCGGGCTGCCGCGGTGAAGCTGTCCCGGATGTTGATCGCCGGACGGGACACCGCGGCCTTGCCCAGCGCGCCGCGCAGGAAGTTGACGTGCGCCCGCTCGTCGTTCGCGATCTCCTGGGCGTACTGCTTGATCGCGGGGGTTTCGAACTTGACCGCCCGCCCACCGGTCACCCCGCCCGGGGTGCCCTTGCCGGTGACGAAGTTGTCCGCCAGGCCCGTCCCGTTCACCGCGTGCAGATAGAACTCCGCCTCGAGGTATTCCAGGTTCAGCGCGAAGTTGAGCACCGCCCCGTCGCTCGGGGCGGCCGCCGCGGCGGCTTCCTGGTCCGGCGCCGCGACGGCGGGTGAGGCGAGCACGCTGCCGCCGACCACCCCGAGCCCGAGGGCGCCGGCGCCCTGCAGGAAGCGGCGGCGGTCGGTCTGGTTCTCGGCACTGCGGCTGATCATTTCCTTGACGAGGTTCTTTCCGAACACGGTGAACTCCCTGACGGGTCGGAGATGCTGCCGGGGCCGCAGTGGACCCGCGTGGCGGGTGGACCGCGGCGTGAGGAAGGCGACGGGAGCCGGCGGGCCGCCGGGGACGTACCGGGACAACCGGCAGTGCGGGGGCGGCTTGCGGCAGGTCGATCAGCCAAACCATAACGACGTGCCGGGCCAGCCCAGGCCGGAATGCGCAAACTCCTCGCAGATGGCGGCCGCCGCCCAAGCACCTGGCCGGTTTGAGGGCGCCGGTAGAGTTCAGCCCTCCGCGGCCCCGCCGGTCGTGGCCCGCCGCGAGGAAGAGGGGTGCCGCCGGGTGGTGGACGAGCGCACGGGATGCATGGTCACGGTGTGCCGGGACTGCTGTTGCGGCAGCCCGGCCAAGCACCCCCGGGTGGACCACGACGCCCAGCTGGCCCGGCTGCGCGCCGGGGTGACCGGGCCGCACCGGGTACGGACGAGCCTGTGCCTGGACGTGTGCGAGCAGGCGAACGTGATCGTGGTGCATCCCACCCCCGTGGCGCGCCGGGCGGGTCACCGGCCGGTCTGGTTCGGGCTGGTCGGCGACCCCGCGATCGTCGACGACCTCACCGCGTGGGTCCGGGCGGGCGGCCCGGGCGTCGCCCCGGTCCCGGCGGCCCTGGAGCTGTCGATCATCGCCGCTCCGCCGGCCTGACCGGGCGTCGGGCGCCGCCTCGTCGCGGCGGCGGAGGTGCGTGGCGCGATGCGGTAGAACTCGCGGGAACCTTTCGGCCCCGGCGGACGACCACTGCTGCGAACACGTCGCCAACCATCGAGGTGCGCTGATGTCAACCGCTGCCCGGCCGTCGTCCGCCCCGCCGTTACCCCAGAAAAACTCCGCATCCGTACGGGGCTTCGGCCCGCTCCTGCTGCGCCTGCACTTCTACGCCGGCGTCGTCGTCGCACCGTTCCTGCTGGTGGCGGCGCTGACCGGCCTGGCCTACGTGTTCACGCCGCAGCTGGAGCGGGCCGTCTACGCCGACGAGCTCACCGTGACGCCAGGCGATGCCGCGCGGCCGCTCTCGGAGCAGGTCGCCGCGGCGCGGGCCACCCATCCGGAGGGTGCCGTGACCGCGGTGCGGCCGGGCAGCGGCGAGACCACGACGCAGGTGGACTTCACGTCGCCGGAGCTGGACTTCGAGCACGCGCACACCGTCTACGTGAACCAGTACACCGGCGAGGTCACCGGGCAGCTCACCACGTGGTGGGCCACCACGCCGCTGCGTACCTGGTTCGACGACCTGCACACCAGCCTCAACCTCGGTACGCCCGGGTTCTACTACTCGGAGTTCGCCGCGAGCTGGCTGTGGGTCATCGCGCTCGGCGGCATCGTGCTGTGGTGGCGGCGCCGGCGCAGCAAGGTGTTCGTGCCCGAGTTCGCCGCCCGGAAGGGCGTGCGCCGCACCCGCAGCTTCCACGGCTCGCTGGGCCTGTGGCTGTCGGCCGGCCTGATCTTCCTGTCGGCGACCGGGCTGACGTGGTCGAACTATGCGGGCGTCAACTTCGGCAAGGCCGTCGACGGGCTGCACGGCAGCCGGCCCGCGGTGTCCACGTCGCTGGGTGACTCGGGCGGCCCGGCCGGCGGTGGTCACCACGGCACGGCCGCGCCCGCCGAGGGTGGCGCGGAACTCGACCCGGCGACGTTGGACCGGGTGATGGCGACCGCCGGCGGTGCGGGGATGCGCGCGCCGCTGAGCGTGGTCGTCCCCGCGGACCCCGCGACGGCGTGGACGGTGACCGAGGAGGGCGCCTCCTGGCCGGTGAGCCGGGACAGCATCGCCGTCGACGGTGCCACCGGGCAGGTCACCGACCGGATCGACTTCGCGGACTGGCCGCTGATGGCGAAGCTCACGCAGTGGGGCATCTACGCCCACATGGGTCAGCTGTTCGGCCTGGTCAACCAACTGCTGCTCGCCGCGCTCGCCATCGGGCTGATCACGGTGATCGTGTGGGGCTACCGGATGTGGTGGCAGCGGCGCCCGACGCGCGCCGACCGGCGGGCCCTGGTCGGCGCGCCGCCCGCCCGGGGTGCCTGGCAGCAGCTGCCCACCTGGGCCATCGTGGTCGGGGTGCCCGTCGTGTTCGCGATCGGGTGGGCGCTGCCGCTGTTCGGCATTCCCCTGGTGGCGTTCCTGCTCGCAGATCTCGTGATCGGGGCGGTCCGGAAGCGCCGAGCGGGCGGGCCGCGGCCCGAGGCGCCGGTCTCCCCCGCTCCCGCCCCCGCCGCCGCAGAGAAGGCGGACGCCGAGCGCTGAACATGGCGACGGCGGGCTGCCCTTGCCCCAAGCAGCCCGCCGTCACGTTCTGTTTCAGGCGCCGCGGCGCCGCCCCTTCAGGAAGAAGAAGGCCGCGAGCGCGGCCAGGACGATGCCGGCGGCGCCGAGGCCGATCAGGACGCCGGTCGGGATGACCCCGGAGTCGGCTACGGGCGCGGCTGCCGCGGCGGAGGGGGCCGCGGCCGGCGGGAGGGCCGGGTCGTTCAGCGTGAACGGGTATGAGCCCTGCACCGTGTGCCCGTCGACGGACACCACGCGGTAGGCCACCGTGTAAGCACCGTTGCCGAGCGCCCCGGTGAGCGTGACCGTGCCCTGGGCCCGGTCGACCGCCGGAGCCGAGGTGGCGATCCGCTGCTTGGCCGCGTCGCTCACCACGATCGTGGTGAAGTCGGGGTTGAGCCGCTCGTTGAAGGTCAGCGTGACCGACGTGGGCGCCGCGGCCAGGGTGGACTGCCCGGCGGGATCCGACGACACCAGCTGGGCGTGCGCCTGCGCCGGGGTGCCGGGCAGCAGCACCACCAGGACCGCGGCGAGGGCGACGGCGATTCTTCTCATGACAGGAGATCCTGGCCGATCCAGCCGCCCTCGGCGCAGCCGGGCGGGATCGCGAAGACGGCCGAGCCGATCGGGGTGATCCATTCGTTGAGCAGGTCCTTGTCCGCGAGGCGTTGCTGGATCGGCACGAACTGCGCGGCGATGTCCCGCTGGTACGCCGCGAAGACCAGGCCCGCGTCCGGATGCCCGGCCGCGTTCGGCACGCCGTCGTAGTTGTACGGCCGGCGCAGGATCTTCATCGCCGGGTCGGTGACCCGGGCGCGGGTCACGTGCGAGAAGTCCGGGATCTTCGGCAGCCCCGAGTCGTCCAGGGCGGCGAAGTCCGGCTCGTCGTGCTCGTTGACGCCCGACAGCGGGGCGCCGGAGTGCATGCGCCGGCCGACCGCGTTCTCCTTGTCGGCCACGGCGAGCAGGTCCCACTTCTCCATCTCGGCGCGCATGCGGCGCACGACGAGCTGGGTGGAGCCGTCCGCGTTCCACACCGCCGGGTCGATCTCGGCGCCGCGCGGGTTGGCGGTGCCGTCGAGCTGGCCCATCACGTTGCGCTGGGTGTGCTCGGGCGCCTGCACGCCCGGGCTGCGCCGGAACCCCTGCTGCACCCAGCGGACCGCGCCGAACGGGCGCGCGTCCTTGATGAGCATCCGCTGGGTGTGCGCGACGGTCAGCGGGTCGTCGGCGCAGATCTGCAGCAGCAGGTCGCCGCCGGACCAGCGGCGCTCCAGCCGGTCGATCCAAAAAGCCGGGAGACCGCGTACGGGTGCCGGCAGCCCGGCGGCACGGTAGAGCCCGGGGCCGAAACCGAACGTCACCGTCAGCCGCGCGGGCAGCACGGCGAGCTCCGCCTCGGTGTCGCCCAGCGCCGGGGTGCCCTGGGTGAGCCGGGCCGCGTCGTCGGAGAGCAGCCGCATCATCCGGGCCAGACCGCGCCTGTCCACCCCGTCCGCCAGCGTGAACGCCACGAACGCGGCGTGCGCCGGAGGGTCCTCGGCGACGCCGGACTGCCGCGGGCCGTGGAACGGCACGACACCCGTACCCGTGTCGAGATTCGTCGTCGCCGCGACCGCAACCAGCGGGTTCTCGCGCGACGCAGCGACGGCCCCGGCCCCGGCGACAGCGCCCAGACCGGCGACCGCACCCCCGGCGAGCAGGCGGCGCCTGCTCACCGGGGTGGGCCGGGTGGTCACGGTGCCATGCTCCCCATCGGCGAGGCGCCGTGCATCGGCATGCCGGGGTCGTAGCTCTCCTGCGCGCCGGCGAACGGCTTGGCGATCGCACTGAACGTCACGCTCTGCCCGTCGCCGAGCTTGAGCGTGAACGACACCTCGTCACCGGCGGCGATCTCCGCGGCGGGCTTCATCAGCATCAGGTGGTCGCCGCCGGGCGCCAGCTCGTGGGTGCCGCCGGCCTTGATCACAAAGCCGCCCGCCTTGGGCCCCATCAGCATCTTGCCGTCCTGCATGGTCATCTCGTGCAGCTCCATCGGCGACGCCGCCGACTCCGCACCGACGACCGTGACGTCCGCGCCGGTGCCGTTGG
>CAKUMG010000274.1 GCA_934667465.1 uncultured Actinoplanes sp.
GCCACTGCGACCGTACGCCCGCGGCGGCGCCTGCCCGGCCGCTGGCCCACCCCGCTCTCCCTCGCCCAGGACCGCGACGGGGCACTGCTCCTCACCCCCGTGCGCGGCACCGCGGCGATCCGCCTCGCGCGCATCGCCTGGCGCGCCGCCCCGGACGGCCCGCTCGGCTGGCTCGCGGGCCGCTCACCCGTGCTGTCACTGACCCTGGCGGACTTCCGCATGCGCTTCGGCGCGTAGCTCCGGATACTCCGGCAGGTCGAACGGTGCCGCTGCCGGGCCGAGTGCGTCACGCAGCGGCCGGGTGGCGACCAGGCGGTGCGCGCCCTGCAGCACCTTCAGGCCCCAGCGTGTCTTCGGCAGTGCGATGCCGGGCAGCCCCGGGGGGATCCGCTGGGTCTTCTCGACGTGCGGGCGGAGCAGACGCTCGTACGCGCGAAGCGCCCCCGGGGTGTCGAGCGGCGCCCGCGCCAGCTCACCGGCCAGGACGTACGCGCCGAGCAGCGCGAGGCTGGTGCCCATGCCGGTCGGCCCGGCCCAGGCGGCGTCACCGAGGAGCGCGACCCGCCCGTGTGTCCAGCGCGGCATGGTCACCTTCTCGATGCGCTCGAAGTAGAAGTCGTCCGGCCGCGCCGCGAAACCGTCCAGGATGCGCGGGGTATGCCAGCCCAGGCCGGCGAAGCGTTCGCGCAGCACCTCGATCTGCGCGGCGGTCCCGAGGCGGTTGATCCCCATCGGCGGGGCGAGGAACGCCAGGGTCGCGCGCGTCGTTCCGGTGTTGTCCGGGCGCAGGGAGGCGACGCGGCTGCCGGTGGCCGTGAGCCACTGCCACCAGTCGTCGTCGGTGTCGCTGCGCTCGATCGTGCCGTACGCGACGTACTGGCCCAGATCCCGATAGCCGGCCTCGCCGGGGAAGACGAGGTAGCGGGTCGCCGAGCGCTTGCCCTCGGCGATCACCAGCAGGTCGTACCGCTCCCGGCGCCCGGCCGCGGTGACCACGTCGACGCCGCGCTCGTCCTGGCCGGCCCGCACGACATGATCGCCGTAGCGGACCTCGACCCGGCCGCGCCCCGCCTCCAGCAGCAGCCGGGACAACTGTCCGCGGAGGATCTCCAACTCGGCGGTCGGCCCGTCGTGGTCCTGGCTGCCGGAGACTCCGATGGCGGCGTACGCGGTCCCGTCCGGGCGCAGGAACCGGGTCCCCACTTCGCCGGTCCCCGCCGCGGCCACTGCCTCGCGCAGCCCCATCCGGCGCAGGACCTCGTCACCGGCGCCGTCGCCGTCTCGGAGATCCTGTGGGCCGAGACCGCGGAGAGCCCCCTGTCGCCCGCCGGCCTGGCCGAGCGGCTCGGCCTCACCACGGGCGCCACCGCGAACCTGCTGAACCGCCTCGAGGCCGCGGCGATGATCGTCCGTAGCCGGGAGGGCTCCGACCGCCGCGTCGTGACGCTGCGCCTGACCCCTGCGGCCCGGGCGCGGACGGCGGCGTTCTTCGGCCCCACCGGCGAGCGGCTCGACCGGGTCCTGGACGGCTACGACGACGCGGCCCTGGAGGGTGTGGAACGGCTGCTGACCGAGGTCGTCGCCGCAACCGCGGTCGGCTCGCCCGGGCCTCGAACTGCCGGACGACCTGGGTGACGGTGCCGGCCGTGACGGTGTCCTCCACGCCCGGCGGGGAGCCGAAGGCCAGCACTGCCACCGCCAGGCCGGCGCTGCTCTCCGTCGATGCCGCGGTGGTGCTGCCGGTCGCGGCGGCCCGTTCTCAGTGTGGTGCTCGAAATCCGCTGGCTTGGCGTTCCTCCCGAGCGGATCCGCCATGGTGGTGCCCCGATCGGCGGCAGGGCTGAACGGCCCCGAAGGCCTGCTGCCAATTATGGAGGCTGCGGTCGTCGGCGCGCGGTCGCCCAGGGCGCGTGGCCCGAACTCGAAGCAGTCCGGCCTCAAGCTTGAGCGACCCTGCCTCAGGGGCAGGGTCGCCGCGGCGGAAGAGCTCGTGGCCGTAGCCGGCCCGGAAGTACGGACCCCGAATAGTCGGAGCCCGCGACATTCGCCCGTGGATTGGCAAGCGGAAGAGGGTAGCGATTCTTGCAGCCGCGCGGCCGCACGGCCGAGGGGCGCGAAAACGATCTCCTGATGACTGCTGCCACTCTGGTGCGAGTTGCCAGTCAGTCGTCAGTCGCCACCCATGCTGAACTCCCCCTTCCATAAAATAATGGACTATCGCGGTAACGATCATCATGGCGACGCGTTGCGGCTCCAGCTCCATTCCACGCCGTAGGAGTGGAACGCTCTGGGCTTGTCGACGGTCACAATGTACTCTATGCAGCTCTCCTGGGAGAAAACGTGCCTTTCCACCTCGAGGTCGCCCACCTCGGGGCTCTGTCGGGCTGCGCGGTGGCTGTTCCACACGACGCCCCGGACGGCCTCCGTGTCGTGCTCGGACAGCGGCAGGCGGACCTTGACGATGATCTTCCTGGTGCGATAACGGCCTCCGCCTTCCCGGAAGTAGGGAAGCTGCTCGTCGACGTCATCCTCGTGCACCTGCCGAATTCCCACCTCGATGGGCTGGCCGCGCTTGAGCGGGCGTCGCGGATAGATCCACCGATGCACTCGGCCGTCCTGTTCCTTGAACCTGCCGTCCAGCATCGCGTGCCCCGATTTGACGGACTCGACGGTCATCGAACCGGGTTGCCCTTGTCCGGTCCAGTGGGCCCTGAACTCGATCAAGCGGAGATCGTCCCGAGTGGCGACGACCGTCTGACGGCGCTCGTAGGTGAAGCGATGATGACCATTCGCCGGCTCGACCAACAGGGAGCCGTTGAGTTCCTGGATCTCGTAGAACGGTGGATCGTGGATACTTTTCACGTAGTACCAGGAATATCCCGAGCCGGCCAGAAGGACGGTGAGCAGCACGACGAGGGTGACGGCGAGCGCTGGAGATCCGAAGAAGTTCCGTATCGCCAGATAGGCCAGGACGGCTGCGCTGATCAGAACAGTGACGACAAAGGCCAGGGCCCGGATCGTCGCCACCGCGTTCCGCAGATGCCTCAAGACGGGCCAGTCCCACAGCCGATCAAGATTCACGGGCTCTTCCGTTCAGCTGTTGCGGGGCCTGACAGGCGTGTGGCGAAATGCGGGCTCGCAGAGACTACCTCCACTGTCCCATTCAGAGCTGTCAAGCGATGATCTATTTGGTGTAGAGGCAGCCGCGTCGTCCGGTCTTTCCGGCCACCATTCGGTCCCGGGAGCACGGGCGGCGCAGTCGACAGCGTGTGGGCCGACGAGCTGTTCCGGGAGCGGCTCGCCGAGACGCCGGCGACACTGCGGCCTCGGTCAGCGCCCATTCACGCGGCGCCTGGCTGGGGCGGGCTGCGTGCCGCGGTGGTGCTGTTCGCTGGTTCCCTGGGCCTTTCCGCGTACTTCCTCGGGGGGGCCATTTCGGACAGTGCCTCCCCGCCGGCGACTGCGCTCCGTGGCCCGGTGACCCGGTTTCCGGGCCGGGAGGGCGGTTGAACTAGCGTGCGGCCGTGCTCGAGAATCTTGATGGCATCGACTGGGCGGGGTTGCGCCACGCGTACGGCAGTGCCGAGGACACGCCCGGTCTGCTGCGGCAGGCGGCCTCCGCGGACGAGGGGGCGGCGGACTCGGCGGTGAGTGAGCTGTACGGCAGCATCTTCCATCAGGGGTCGGTGTATCCGGCCACGGTTGCCGCGGTGCCGTTCCTGGCGCGGATCGCCGCGTCGGCTCCGCACGGGCGGGACGGCGTGGTGTGGATGCTGGGCATGCTGGCCGATGAGCGTCATGCCTATGACGCCGACTTCGGGCGGGTGCGGGCGGCGGTGGCGGGGCAGCGGCCGGTGCTCGCCGGTGCGGACACGCGGGTGCGGGAGGCTGCGGCCTATGCCGCGGTGCGGGCGGGGGCCGGGGCCGGTTCGCTGCGCGCCCGCTGGGCGGTGGAGACGGATCCGGCGGTACGGGCGTCGCTCGCGCTCGCGTGGGCCGAGGTGGACCCGGCGGCGGAGCTGAACGAGGCTGCCGTGCACGGTGAACCGGGCGTGCGGGTGGCCGCGGCGGTGGGGCTGCTGCGGGCGGGCCGGGAGTGGCCGGCGGGGACGGGTGCCGGGCTGGTGGCCGCGTCGGAGGGTGGTGCGAGGCTCGAGTACGCCTGGGAGCGCGGCGGGACATGGGTGGACGAGGCCGTCGGGGTGCTGCCGGTGCCGGGGGCGGTCGCTCTGCTCGAGGGGATGCTGCGGTCGGGTGATGCGCGGACCCGGGTGCGGCGCTGGGGGCGGTGAGTGCCCGGTGCGACTCCTCCCGGTCGGCGCCGGCGGTGTTCGTGCCGGTCGCCGCCGCTGGGCTCGACGATCCGGATCCCGAGGTACGCAGCGCCGCGCTCTCCGTGCTCCGTCAGGCGGGCGCGGCGGCCGGCCCGTACGCGGACGTGGTCGCCGCGGTTGCCGCCCGCTTCCCGGACCGGGCCGGCGATCCGGGGCGCACCGACGAGTACCGGGCCGTCGAGACGTTGCAGCGGCTCGGCGACCCGCGCTGGGTCGCGCCGGTGTGCGAGGCGGCCGCCCGGGGACACCGGTCCCGGTTCGCGGTCCCGATCATCCGGCTCACCCCGCAGGTCCGGGCCGCGATGGAGGCCTGCCCGAGCGCCGCCGAGTTGCTGAGGCGGGAGCCCGAGCCCACATCGGAGACGGTCGCGAGCCTGCTGGAGGGCGGGCACTGGCTGCCCTGGGCCACGGTGCCGGACCTCGGCGGTCTGGGCGCCGCCCTGCTGCCGGTGCTGCCCGCCGCCACCGCGCTCCTGACCGGTGCCGCCGATCCGATCCATCCGCGGCGGGACAGGCAGATGCTGGCGGCGCGGGTGGTGGCCGCGCTGCGCGGGCCGGAGGAGGCGCTGGCCACGGTGGAGGCCGTGCTGGCCGCCGGCGGTGACCCCGCCCGCCACGCCGCGGGTGAAGCCCCGCGGGGCGAGGGCCAGCGCGTGGTTGAGGTGTCCGGAGACCCAGCTGGGCGGCGGGTCGTGGCGCTCGAGGACGCGGAGGCCGGTCTCGGCGACCTGGGTGGGCGTCTGAGCCATGCCGGGACGTGAGGCGGGATCGTCGGTGGCGAGTGCCTCGAAGAACTCGGAGCTGGTGATGCCGGGGGCGAGGGCGAGCACCCGCACGCCGCTCTCGGGCCTGCGCGGCGCCGCCGAACGGGTCCGCGACGCCCTGGCCGCACGCCCCGCCGGCGAACCGGTCTGGGAGTCCCTGCGGCTGGCGTTCCATCACCTCGTCGGGGCGCCGGGTTCCGCCGCCGCCGCCGTCGCGAGCGTTGCGGACATCGTCATGTACAGCACGTCGATGCAGATGCGGAGCGCGGACAAGCACCACGACTGGGAGAGCCTGCTGGTGCCGGTCATCGTGGAGCGCCTGCCCGCCGCCGGACGCGACGCACCGGTCAGCGACGAGGACCGGGCCCGGGCGCTGCTGGCTGCCGGGCTCGCCTGTGTCGATACGGCCGCCCGGGCCTGGATCGGCAGCGACGGCACCACGGATCCGATCGCCGTGCTCGACGCGCTGATGGGCCAGCTCCGCCTGTCCTGACACCGGGACAGGCTGCCCGCGGGCCGGGAGTGCCGGGGCGGGCGGGTCTGCGCGCTTTACCACTCCCGCACGTCGCCGGGTGGCCCGGGCCGTTCAGGCGCCGCCAGGCGCCTGGCCCGGGGCGCGCGGCCCTCGGCGTGAGCAGCGGTCCGCACCACCCACCCAGCTACGACAGCAGCCCTTGATCCTGTGTGTTGATCTTGCGATCAGGTCACCCGGCCCGCAGCGTCAGCAGCGTGATCTCGCTCGGCGCGAAGATGCGGAACGGCGGACCCCAGAACCCCGTCCCCCGCGACGTGTACAGCTGCGTCCGCTCGCCATGGCGGCTCAGCCCCTGCAGAACCGGCTGGTCGAGGCGCACGAGATAGTGGAAAGGCCACATCTGCCCGCCATGCGTGTGGCCGGAGAGCTGCAGGTCGACGCCGTGGGCGACCGCGCCGGTGATCTGGTGCGGCTGATGCGCGAGCAGCAGCACCGGCAGGCTCGGGTCGGCGCCCCGCAGGGCCGCCTCGTGGTCGGCATGATGGCCCGGGACGCCGGAGCCGGCGGCGGTGCGGTCGTCGACGCCCGCGATGATCAGGCTGTCGCCGCCGCGGGTGACGACCAGGTGCCGGTTGTGCAGCCACTCCCAGCCCAGCGAGTTCATGTGCTCGACCCAGCGCGGGGCGCCCGAGTAGTACTCGTGGTTCCCCGTCACATAGACGCGGGCCAGCGCGGCGCGGATGTCGGCGAGCGGGGCGGCCTGCTCGAGGCGCTGCGACACGTCGCCGTCGGCGATGTCGCCGGTGTGCGTCACGACGTCCGGGTCGAGCGAGTTGACCACTCGCGTGACTCCCCGGGACCAGCGGGAACGGTCGATCGGGCCGTAGTGCGTGTCGGTCAGCTGCACGACCCGCAGCCCGTCGAGGCCCGCGCCCAGCCGGGGGATGGTCACGTCGATGCGCCGCACCCGCGAGACCCGCATCGCCTCCCAGTGCCCGTAGCCGAGCAGCACCAGCGACACCACCACGACCGCCGCCGTGACGATCCGGGAGCGGGAGGGGTCGGCGACCCCGGCGGCGGCCAGCACCAGGCGCAGCACGTTGCCGAGCAGCGACCAGACGAAGAGGACCCACACCACGCCGAGCATCGTGTCGGCGGCGCGCGCCGCGCCGTCGTGGTGGCGCCTGCCGTGCCCGGTGAACATCAGCACCGGGAACGCGGCGGCGGCCGCGGCGACCAGCACGGTCGCGGTCACGAAGACCGGGCCCGGCCACCGGTTGCCGGCGGCGACCAGGGTCCACCAGGGAACCCCGAAGAGCAGCACCAGCACCGCACCGACGATCACGGCGAACCGGGCCGCCTGCCCGGGGCGGCGTCGCGGCTCGGTCTCGACTGCTTCTCCTACGGACACGGGGCAAGTGTGCCACGGGGGTGTGACAGAAATGGCGGGGCTGGCACGAACCGGGGATTCGCGGCGATCTCCGCGCGCCTACCGTCGAAGACACACCACACGGGGGAGAGAAAAGATGCGCACTGTACGCCTGACCGTCCTGCCCGTCATCGTCGCCGCGGCCGCCCTCGCGGCCTGCACGACGGCCGAGCCCACCCCGCCGCCGGCCCAGCCCGCGCCGCCCACCGCGAGCGCCTCGGCCCCCGCCT
>CAKUMG010000275.1 GCA_934667465.1 uncultured Actinoplanes sp.
ACCCGGCTCAGCAGCTCCGCAGGATCGGCAGACCCGGAAGGCACCAGAAGCACCGCGATCCGCTCGAGCCCGTCGGCCCCGGGCACGCCGAGGGCCGCGACACTGCCGACGGCCACCCCGTCCACCTCGCCGACCGTGTCCTCGATCTCGTGGCAGAAGTGGTGGACCCCGTTGACGATGATGACCTCCTTGGCCCGCCCGGTGATCGTCATCCGCCCGCCGTCGAGGAACGCGAGGTCCCCGGTGTCGAACCAGTCGCCGTCCGGGAACGCCTCCGCGTCCGCGGCCGGGTTGCCGAAGTAGCCGCTCAGCACCCGCTCGGACCGCACCTGCAGCCGCCCGATGTGCCGCTCCGGCAGCGCGGTCCGCCCGTCCGCCGCGGTGACCCGCATCAGCGTGCCGGGCGCCGGCGGTCCCATGCTGAGCAGCGTGCTGTCCCCGTCGCGGTGCCGGTCGTGCAACTCCACCCGTACGCCGTCCGCACCGACCCGCACGTGCTGGGCGGCCGCAGCGTCGGCGAGCGGCTGGTACGTGATGACCGTGGCAGTCTCCGCCATCCCCCACGCCAGCAGCACCGGCCGCGCCCCGAGACCGAACCGCCCGGTCGTGGCGGCGAACCGGCGCATCACGGGTTCCGTGCACTGTTCCCCCGCGTTGATCAGCGTCCGCACGTGCCCGAGGTCCCAGGTCCGCCCCGGCGCGGACCGCAACGCCTCCCCCACGAGCTTGTAGCCGAAGTTCGGCGCCCAGCTGTGCTCCGCCCGGAACTCCTCGAGGAGGTCGAGCCAGCGCAGCGGGTCGGCGAGCACCAGCGGCGTGGCGGCGTGCACGGTCGGCGACCCGAGCAGCACCGGCCCGAGGTGCGTCATCACCAGCGCCGCCACGTGGTCGAGCGGCAGCCAGTTGAGCGCCGTGTCGCCCGCCCGGAACCGCCCCGCCTGCCGCGACCCCTGCGCATAGCGGACGAGCCCCCGGTGCGTCAGCGGGATGACCTTGGACTGGCTGGTGCTGCCCGACGACAGTTGCCACGTGGCAACGTCGGTGTCCGCGGGAAGGTGCAGGTCATGGGCGGGGTCCGCATCCCGCCAGGCCCCGAGGTCCAGGACACGCATGCCAGGCAGACCGGCACTGCGCGCGTACGCGTCAAGCGCCGCAACCGTGTCTCCGCCGGCGAGCACGACCGGCTCCCCCAGCGTTCGCCAGGCGTGCAGCAGCTTGTCCAGGGTCGCGTTGCGCCGCTCGTACCCGGGCGCCTGCGCGACGGCGACCGGTCGCATCCCGCCGAGCAGGCACGCCCACAGCCCGGTGAAGTGCCCCTCGAGCGTGGGCACGTGCAGGATCACCGCGTCTCCGGCCCGCAGCCCCTCGTCGCGCAGCCCCGTCAGCACCCGCAGCGCCGCGTCCCGCAGCTCCGCGTACGTGAACTCCCGCGTCCCGCCCGCCTCCACCAGGCTCAGCCCGGCCCCCGGCCTCCGCTCGGCATTGCGCAGCAGCGCCCGCACGAGATCGCTCGGATCCTCCGGCTCGGTCCGCACGCGTCCACCCCTGGCCAGCGCAGCCGCCCCGCCCGCACCCTCGCACACAGGCTCGGAAGGACCGGCCGAAGGCGCGGCGGACCCGGGCAGAAGCGCGGCGGAACCGGGCGAAGCCGCGGAGTAACCGGGCAAGAGCGCGGCGGAACCGGGTGAAGGCGTGGCGGCCCGCAGCGCACTCAGCGGCACCGGCTCCGGCACCGGCAGGGCCGCCGCCACGACCGGCACGCCGGCCGACGCCGCCACGGCAAGCGAGCGCAGAGCGGCAAAATCGACAACCCCTGCGTCCGTACGGGGAATGCCCGTGACCACAGCGACGAACGGCACCTCGCCGCCGAGGCCCAGCGCCGCCGCGGTGACCAGCCGCCGGAGCCCACCCGCCTCCACCCCGGCCGCCGGCACGACATGCACCACGGTCCTCTCGCGGCCCGCCAGATCGGTGCGCCGGTCGATCGCCAGGTCCGCGACGCCGGGGATCCCGGTCAGCATGTCCACGAGTGAGCCAGCCATCAGGACCCTCCCTGAGAAGTCGAAGCCGAAGCGGAAGTAGGTGCCAGCGGGACGGCCCGGCGGTGACGCAGCCGCAGCGCCAGTCCCACGGTCAGCAGGATCACGGCCCCGTGCAGCACGACGGCCGTCCACAGCGGACTCGTCAGCTCGATCAGCCCGCCCGCGACGAGCATCCCGGCCCCGAACCCGCCGTTCTCGGCCATCGCCGTGAACCCGAACGCGTAGCCGCGCGCCGGCTCCGGCTCGGCCTGCAGCCGCGTCGAGTACGTGATCTCCGTGTAGCCGTCCGCGATCCCGGCCACGAGCGCGGCCACCAGCAGCCCGCCCACCGGCAGCGGCAGGAACGCGGCCACGAAGCCCACCGACATCAGGCACGTGCCCGCGAGGAACCCCCGTTCGGTGCGCCCGGGCTCGTCGTAGCGCTCCCCGATCCGCCGCCGCAGCAGCCGGACACCCTGATGCGCCACGATCAGCCCGGCCGCCCACACCGAGAAGAACAGCCCCAGGAAGCCCGCAGGATCCCCCGGCCGCACCTCGGTGGCGAAGACCGGCAGCCCCACGTTGTGCGACGCCGACCCGAACGCGTCCGCGGCCCGCACCCCCACGATCACCCCGGCCACCGGCGCCCCCGCCAGCGCCACCAGCGCCGCCCGCCGCCCCGCGAACCGACCCGCCGCCCGCCCCCCGGACCCGCTTCCACCCCGGCCTCCGAACCAGCCCTCGGCCCGACCCGCCGCCCGGCCCCCGGACCACGCACCGGACCGCCCCCCGGACCGCGCACCGGACCGGCCCCCGAGCCGCGCGCCGGCCGGCCGCCCGAACGGCATCGGCAGCGCCAGCACCACGATCGCGGGCGCCAGGAACGTCGCGGCATCGATCGCGAACGCCGCCCGATATCCCAGCCACCCCACCAGCACCCCACCGGCCGCGAACCCGGCCGCCGTCGCGACGGCACGCCCCGTAACCAGCAGCCCGTTCGCCGCGACCCGCCGCTCGGGCCCCACGAGGTCCGGCACGCTGCTGCGCAACACGACCGCCGAGATCGTGCCGAGCAGCCCGGCGAGTACCGCGACGACGGGCAGCAGCGCGAGCTGCACGCCCTGCGGCACGACCGCGAGCGCCGCGAACGTGCCCGCCTGCACGAGGTGGCACCCGGCGAGCACCGCGCGCCGGGGCAGCCGCGCGGCGACCCAGCCGGCACCGAGCCCGGCGAGGAAGCCGCACCCCAGCCGCACGGCGAGGAACGCGGCGACCCCGACGGCGCTGCCCGTCTCCTGGTACACGAAAAGGTTCAGGGCCAGCATGTTCAGGTAGCTGCCGAAGGTCGAGACCATGCTCCCGGCCGCCAGCCAGCGGAACCGTGACAACGATGCCACCGGCGGCCGGGACGCTCGCGGATCCGCCACGGCGCCAGCATGCCAGGCTCAAGGTCATCGATCAATGGAACGAGAGTGATCGATACGTGTGCCAGCAAAGCATCGAAGCCCATACGCAGCTTCACCGCGCCTGGTTCACGCCGGGAGCTGTGACAACAGCCATAACTTGAAATCTCAATAGTTGTTGATTCAACTGAAAAACGCCGCCTAGGTTGGAGCCTCCGCACGTTCTCCCGACGAGAAGGATGATCCATGAACGCCACGCTCCGTGACGTCGTCACCCTCATCGCCCGCGTCGCCACCGGGGTGGTCTTCATCGCCCACGGCTGGCAGAAGTTCACCGAATGGGGCCTCGACGGCACGTCCGCCTCGTTCGGCCAGATGGGTGTCCCGCTGCCCACGCTCAGCGCCTGGTTCGCCGCGATCGTCGAACTCGCCGGCGGCGCCGCGCTGATCCTCGGCGCCCTCACGCCGATCGTGGGCGCCCTGCTCGCCCTCAACATGCTGGGCGCGTTCGTCATCGTGCACGCCGGCAACGGCGTCTTCGTCGGCGACGGCGGCTTCGAGCTGGTGCTGATCCTCGCCGCGGCCGCGCTGCTGCTCGCGGTGCACGGCGCCGGCCGCTTCAGCATCGACCGCCTGCTCGCCCCGCGCCTCCCCCGCATCGCCACGGCCCAGCACTCCGACCGGCACCCCCAGCCGGTCGCCTGACGCACAGCCGGGGCGCGGACCGTCTCACCACGGTCCACGCCCCGGCACCCGCCGAAAAACCGGCCGGCGGCGAACCCCCGCCCTCCCAGGGGGAGCCCCCGCTGGCATTGTGGCGGAGAATCGCAAGATCGTGCGGACTGAGCTGTGGACAACCGGCAGCTGTGGACAACCGGCAGCTGTGGACAACCGGCAGCTGTGGACAACCGGCCGCCATGAACAACCGGCCGCTATAGGCAACCGGCCGCCCTGGACAACCGGCCGCTCTGGACAACCGGCCGCCCTGGACAACCGGCCGCTATGGGCAACCGGAACGGCAGGGTGCCGGACAGCGCCCGGCGGTGACGACGGCGTCAAGCAGCGGAGCAGGACACCGACGGTACGGCGTTCGCCCCGGTCCACGACCCGATGAACCCGAAGGACGCGCTGGCCCCCGCGGCAACCCGCCCGTTCCACGCGGCGTTGCGCCCCGTGACCGTGGCGCCGGAGCTGGTCAGCTCGGTCCCCCACGCCTGGGTCACCTTCTGCCCGTTCCCGTAGGTCCACGTGACCGTCCACCCGTTCAGCGCCGCAGTCCCCGCCGTCACGCGCACCTCGCCCTGGAACCCGCCCTGCCACTGCCCGGTCACCGCATAGGTGGCCGTGCACCCCGGCACGGGCGGCTCGGGCTCGGAAGAGCCGCCGAAGATCGACGCCTCGCGGGCGGTGGCCTTGATACCGTGCGGCCCGTTGAAGATGCGCGAACCCCACTCGCTCAGGTTGTCCGCGTCGAACCCGACGGCCATGTCCAGGATCGGGTCGGTGTTGCCGGCCCACGACCAGCCCAGGTAGCCCAGGTCCCGGGCGTCCGCCTCGGCGAGCAGCGTCTCGTGGTCGACCTGGCCCGCGTCGAAGCGCCAGCCGAACTCCCCGATCACCAGCGGCCACCCGTTGCGCTCGAACGTGTCCAGGTAGGACGTGATCGAGGCGGCCGTGTTGAACACCGCGTACATGTGGATCGACAGCACGGTGTTGTGCCGGGTGTCGGCGTCCAGCACGGTCTGCGCGTTGTCCCGCATCGTGTACTGCCAGTCCTGGCCCCAGTTGGGCGCGTCGACCATCAGCAGATGCTCGAACCCGGCGCCGCGCATCTTCTGGATCGCCGCCACGGTGGCCGCGGTCCACTGGCCCGCGTCGGTGTTGCCGATCGGCTCGTTGCCGATGTTGATGACGACGTAGTCCTCCTGGCCCGCGAGCACGCTCTTGAGCCCGATCCAGTAGTCGGCTGCCTGGTCGAGGCTGTACGCGGCGGTGTCCTCGCCGTAGCCGGTGGTGTCGTGGTTCTCCAGCACGCAGATCATCTCGTTCTGCTTGCACAGATTGATGACGTTGGTGACGTCGGCGGCGTCGTTCGCGGTCCACCGGCCGCCGCTGAGCACGACGCGCACGGTGTTGGCGCCGAGCGCCTTGATGTCGGCGAAGGAGCCGGTCTGGTTCGCGTACCAGGTGTGCATGTGGTTGACGCCGCGCATGACGAACTTCTGACCGTTGGCCTCGACGATGTCGCGGCCCTCGATGTGCAGGCCGGTCGCCGCGTGCGCGGCGGGGGCGGCGAGCACGACGCCGGCAAGAGCCGTGACGAGGGCAGCGCCGAGGGAGAGGAGACGGCTTCTCATGAGCCCGCCTTTCAGAGGGGTTGGGAGCGCTCCCAGACATTGACACACGTCGTTAACACGAACGCAAGACGGCGGGCACGCGGAGGGGAGAACTGGACGATCACCCCGCACGCCCGGTTTGCGGGCATTATGGTCGATAAGGTGACGACTACGGCTCGAGCGAGCGCCCTGGACCGCGCGGTACGGCTCTTCGAGTTCCTCGCCCGGGCACAGCAGTCCACCCTGGCGCCGCCCCGCACGTACGACGGCTATCAGCTGGCCTGGACCGGCGACCTGCCGCGGCATCCCGCCGTCGGGTTCGCGCACTGGTCGGCGAACCCCGCGCCGGGCGACGAGATCGGCCACGTGGACCGCCTCGACCGGGTGCCGCCGCCCCCGCCCGGGCCCGCGCTGAGCGCCCTGCTGGCCGGCCCGCTCGACGATCCCGACAAGGAACCCGAGCTGGACGCCGCCGCCGGGGACGCCGGCGAGCGCTGGCTCGCCGGTTGGCGCACCTGGGCCGTACAGGAGCGGGTGGAGCGGCCGGTACGCGACGCGTACGCGCTGCTGTTCGCCATGCAGGCCGAGGCCGCGATCAACCCCGAGGAGCAGGAGCTCGTGCTGGCCGTCGGCTGCCTGGCCTGGCATCCGGAGGGGCACGCCGCGGTCCGCCGGCACCTGGTGACCACGCCGGTCACCATCGACCTGGACCCGGTCAGCGGCACCCTGCGCGTGCACGCCGCGGATCCGGCCGACCCGCCCCGGGTCGAGCTGGACATGCTCGACTCGCACCTGACCGGCTCGCGGCACCTGACCGAGGTGCGCGACGCCGCCCGCGCCTACACCGAGCACCCGCTGCACCCGGCCGCGATCGGCGAGCTGCTGCACAGCATCGCGAACAGCCTCGACCACGAGGCCCGCTACCAGTCCTCGGAGGCGCCGTGCCGGGGCACGCCCGCGACCGCCGAGGTCAGCCTGGCGCCCGCGATCGTGCTGCGCCGGCGCGACCCGCAGGGCCTGGTCGAGGTCCTGGAGACGATCCGGGCCCAGCTGCTCGCCGCGCAGGAGGTGCCCGAGGGCATCCTGCCGCTGGTCGACCCGGACCACCGGCCGCCCGCACACCCCGACCCGCCGCCGGGCGCCATGGTCGAGGTGGACGACGACGTGTTCCTGCCGCTGCCGGTCAACGAGCAGCAGCTGCGCATCCTGCGCCAGGTCGACCGGCACGCGCAGACGCTCGTCCAGGGCCCGCCCGGCACCGGCAAGACGCACACCGCCGCCGCGCTGCTCAGCCACCTGCTCGCGCAGGGCAAGCGGGTGCTGGTCACCGCGCAGACCGACCGGGCGCTGCAGGAGGTACGGGCCAAGCTGCCCGAGGCGATCCGGCCGCTGACCGTGGCCGTGGTCGGGGCGTCGCGCGAGGACATGACCGATC
>CAKUMG010000276.1 GCA_934667465.1 uncultured Actinoplanes sp.
CCCTGGTCCTCGGGATCGAGACCTCCTGCGACGAGACCGGCGTCGGGATCGTGCGCGGGCACACCCTGCTCGCCGACGCGCTCGCATCCAGCGTCGACCAGCACGCGCGCTTCGGCGGGGTCGTGCCGGAGGTGGCCAGCCGGGCGCATCTCGAGGCGATGGTGCCGACCATGCAGCGGGCGCTGGACGAGGCCGGGGTGACGCTGGCCGACATCGACGCGATCGCGGTGACCGCCGGGCCGGGCCTGGCGGGGGCGCTGCTCGTCGGGGTCGCCGCCGCCAAGGGGTACGCCCTCGCGGCCGACAAGCCGATCTACGGCGTCAACCATCTCGCGGCGCACGTCGCCGTCGACACGCTGGAGCACGGGCCGTTGCCCGAGCCGGCCGTGGCGATGCTGGTCTCCGGCGGCCACTCGTCGCTGCTGCTCGTGGACGATCTCACCGCCGGGGTGACCCCGCTGGGCGCGACCATCGACGACGCCGCGGGCGAGGCGTTCGACAAGGTGGCGCGGCTGCTGGGGATGGGCTTCCCGGGCGGGCCGGTGATCGACCGGACCGCCCGCGCGGGGGATCCGGCGTTCATCGCGTTCCCCCGGGGCCTGACCGGCCCGCGCGATCAGGAGCGGCACCGCTTCGACTTCTCGTTCTCGGGGCTCAAGACGGCTGTGGCCCGTTGGGTCGAGGCGCGCGAGCGGGCCGGCGAGCCGGTGCCGGTGGCCGACGTGTCCGCCAGCTTCCAGGAGGCGGTCTGCGACGTGCTCACCGCGAAGGCCCTGGACGCGTGCCGGGAGCACGGCGTCGGGACGCTGGTGATCGGCGGCGGGGTGGCGGCCAACTCGCGGCTGCGGCTGCTCGCCGAGGAGCGGGCGGCGAAGCTCGGTATCCGGGTCCGGGTGCCGCGCCCGCAGCTGTGCACCGACAACGGCGCGATGGTCGCGGCGCTGGGGTCACATCTCGTGGCCGCGGGCGTGGCGCCGAGCCGGCTCGAGCTGCCGGCCGATTCGGCAATGTCATTGACCGATGTCGTGACGGCGGGGTAGGAAGCACGCATGATCGCACGTATGTGGGAGGTCCGTGCCTCGCGTACCGGCTTCGACGCGCTGCTGAGCTGGGTCTGCGACGAGGCCCTGCCCCAGCTGGAGGTGCTGCCCTCGCACGTGTCCAGCGAGGTCTACTCCTCGACGGACCTGCGCATTGTGGTCATCTCCCGGTGGCGCAATCACCCTTCCGAGCTACCGCCGCCGCCCGCGGAGCTCGTGGCGCGCTCTCCGCACGTGTGGGATTTCACGCCGGTCGATAGATAACACCCTGGATCGTGATCACGGGATTACGTAACGTCGAAGGGCGATGCGTGATCTGCCTCCTTCCGACCCCGGTGATCCCGATGACCGGTCCGCCGGGCGCTACCTGACGTGGCTCGCCCGGCGCACCTGGCCCTCCGTCGGCGCCGCCATCCTGTTCGCCGTCGTGTGGATGGTGTGCCAGGCCGTGGTGCCCGCCGTGGTCGGCCGGGCGATCGACGCCGGACTGACCTATCACGACGGTGGCGACCTGCTGCTGTGGAGCCTGGTGCTGCTCGGCGTCGGCGCGGTGCAGGCCGTGGCCGGCGTGCTGCGGCATCGGCGGGCCGTCTACAACTGGCTCTCCGCCGCCTTCCGGACGATCCAGCTCTCCGTACGCACGTCGGGCCGGCTGGGGGTCGCGATGCCGCGCCGGCTCGACGCGGGCGAGGTCGTGGCCATCGGCACGGCGGACATCAGCCACATCGGCAACGCGATCGACATCACCGCCCGCGGCGTCGGGTCGGTGATCGCGGTGCTGACCGTCACGACGCTGCTGCTCTTCACCTCGGTGCCGCTGGGCCTGGTCGTGGTGTTCGGGATCCCGCTGCTGACGGCGGTGGTGAGCCTGCTGATCCGGCCCCTGCACCGCCGCCAGCAGGAGTACCGCGAGCAGCAGGGCCGGCTCACCGGGCGGGCCACCGACCTGGTGGGCGGGCTGCGCGTGCTGCGTGGTGTCGGCGGCGAGCCGGTGATGGCCGCGCGGTACCGGACCGGGTCGCAGACGCTGCGTACGGCCGGCCTGCGGGTGGCCAGGGTGGAGGCGCTGCTCGACGCCGCCCAGGTCCTCGTGCCGGGGATCTTCCTGGTGCTGGTGACGTGGCTGGGCGCCCGGTTCGCGATCTCCGGGCGGATCACGGTGGGGCAGTTGGTCTCGTTCTACGGGTACGCGGCCTTCCTGGTCTCGCCGCTGCGCCAGCTCACCGAGACGGTGGACAAGATGACCCGGGGGCACGTGTCCGGCCGCCGGGTCGTGGACATGCTGCGGGTCGAGTCCGATCTGCCCGAGGCGGCCCGGCCGGTGCCCGCGCCCGCCGGCGGCGAGCTCGTCGACCCGGTGTCGCGGCTGGTCGTGCGGCCGGGGCGGGTCACGGCGATCGCGGCCGCGCAGCCCGCCGACGCGGTCGCGATCGCGGACCGGCTCGGGCGGTACAGCAGTGCCGGGGACGGGACACTGCTCGGTGGCGTACCGCTGGCCGATCTCGACCTGGCGTCCCTGCGCGAGCGGATCGTGGTCGCTGACAACGATTCCCGGCTGTTCTCGGGTCCGCTGCGGGACGATCTCGATCCGCTCGGGTCGGGCCGGGCGCCCGCGGCGCTGGCCGCCGCGTCGGCCGACGACGTCGTGGCGGAGCTGCCCGACGGCCTGGACAGCGAGGTCGCGGAGCGTGGCCGCAGCTTCTCGGGCGGGCAGCAGCAGCGGCTGCGGCTGGCCCGGGCGCTGGTCGACGACCCGGAGATCCTGGTGCTGGTCGAGCCGACCAGCGCCGTCGACGCGCACACCGAGGCGCGGATCGCCGACCGGCTCGGGCCCGCGCGGCGCGGCCGTACCACCGTCGTGTGCTCGACCAGCCCGCTGGTGCTGGACCGGGCGGACCATGTCGTCTACGTCGAGGACGGGACGGTCGCCGCCGAGGGGACCCATCGCGAGCTGCTCGACAGCAGTCTCGCCTACGCGAGGACGGTGCTGCGCGAGTGAGCGACGCTCTTCCGGTGGCGGACACCCGCCAGGTGCGCGCGTACGTCCGCGGCCTGTTCCGGCGGCATCCCCGCGCGCTCGCCGGCGCCGTCGCCCTGCACGCGGGGGCGGCGGTAGCGGGCCTGGCCGGTCCGCGGCTGCTCGGCGACCTGGTCGAGTCGATCCAGCGGGGCAGCGGCTTCGGCGTGGTCGACCGGATCGCGGTCCTCATCGCCGTCTTCATCGTCGCCCAGGCGATCCTGGTGCGGTTCGCCTACATCGCCTCCGCGCGCCTGGGCGAGCAGGTCCTGGCCGAGCTGCGCGAGGAGTTCGTCGACCGGGTGCTCCGCATCCCGCTGTCCACCGTGGAGAAGGCCGGCACGGGCGACCTGCTGACCCGGACCTCGCGTGACGTCGACGCGTTGTCGCGGTGCGTCCGGTTCGCGGTGCCCGAGACGCTGATCGCGGCGCTCATGGTGCTCCTGACCGTGGGCGCGCTGCTGCTGGTGAGCCCGCTGCTGGCGCTGCCGGTGCTGCTCGCCGTGCCGGTCATCGTGTTCCCGGCCCGCTGGTACCTGCGCCGCGCCGCCCCCGGATACCTGCGCCAGAACGCCGCGTACTCCCAGGTCACGGACGGTCTTGCCGAAACCGTGGAGGGTGCGCGTACGGTCGACGCACTCCGCCGCCAACGGCAGCGCCGGCGCCGCACGGACCGCGACCTCGCGCACTCCTGGCGTGCCGAGCGTTACACCCTGTGGCTGCGGACGGTGTGGAGCCCCACCGTCGAGTTCGGCTACATCCTGCCCATGGTCGGCACGCTGCTCATCGGCGGCTGGTTCTACTACCAGGGGTGGGTCGGGCTGGGTCAGGTGACCGCCGCCGTGCTCTACACCCAGATGCTGATCGACCCGCTGGACCGGTTCCTCGGCTGGCTCGACGAGCTGCAGGTGGGCGCCGCGTCACTGGCCCGGCTGCTGGGCGTGTCGTTCGGCACCCCGCCGGCGACGGCCGAGGTGCCGCGCGGCACGGAGATCGTGGCGCGCGACGTGCGCTTCTCCTACGTCGAGGGGCGCGAGGTGTTGCACGGCATCTCGCTGACCATCGCGCCGGGGGAGCGGCTGGCGATCGTCGGCCCGTCGGGCGCGGGCAAGAGCACCCTGGGCCGGCTGCTCGCGGGGGTGCACGCGCCGGGCGGCGGCACGCTGACCGTCGGTGGCGTCCCGCTGGCGGACCTGCCGCTGGACCGGCTTCGGACCGAGGTGGCCCTGGTCAGTCAGGAACATCACGTCTTCATGGGTACGCTGCGCGACAACATAGCCATGGTCCGGCCCGGTTCCTCCGCCGCCGACGTCCGCGAGGCCCTGGCCGCCGTGCACGCGCTCAAGTGGGCCGACGACCTGCCGTCCGGCCTCGACACGATGGTGGGCGCGGGCGGGTTCCCGCTCTCCGCGGCCCGCGCACAGCAGGTGGCGCTGGCCCGGCTGGTGCTCGCCGACCCGCACACGCTGGTGCTGGACGAGGCGACGGCGCTGCTCGACCCGCGGGCGGCGCGCGATCTGGAGCAGTCGCTGGCGGCGGTGCTGCACGGGCGTACGGTCATCGCCATCGCGCACCGGCTCTTCTCCGCGCACGACGCCGACCGGGTGGCCGTGGTCGAGGGCGGCCGGATCACCGAGCTCGGCTCGCACGACGAGCTGGTCGCGGCGGGCGGCTCCTACGCGGCGCTCTGGGACTCGTGGCACGGCACGCCGCAGGCGGCCGGGACACCCCAGGCCGAGCCCGCGTGACGATCAGCGCACGCCGTGGCGGGCGCAGAGCCGCGCGTAGACCCCGGTGCACAGCGCCTCCCTGGTCACGAAGCCGTCCGCCACCACGTCCTTGACGTTCTCGGGGTAGACCGCCTCGGGGGTGAGCAGCACGGCCGGCACCCCGGCGTCGGACTGCGGGTCGGCGACGCTCTGGGCGACGTTGCGCTTCTCGTTCTGGGCGAGCGAGATCGCCAGGTCGGCGGCCGCGTCCGCCTCCTGCTTGATCGGCTTGTAGACGGTCATGCACTGGTCGCCGGCGAGGACGTTCTGCAGCCCGCGCACGGTCGCGTCCTGCCCGGTGACCGGGACCTGCCCGGCGAGCCTCCGCTTCTGCAGCACCGAGATCACCGCGTCGGCCAGGCCGTCGTTGGCGGCCAGCACGCCACCGATGTCGCTGTTCCGGTCGAGCTGCCGGGCGAAGATCTCGGCGGCCCGGTCGTCGTCCCATTCCGGCACGGCCTCGTCCGGCCCCTCGACGTACTCGCCGGAGGCGAACCGCGGCGCCAGGACGGAGTCGTATCCCTGCTGGAACAGGGCGGCGTTGTTGTCGTCCGGAGAGCCGTGCAGCGCCGCGACGACGGGCTTGACCGCCTTCTTCTCCGCCAGGCAGCGGACCAGCCCCTCGCCCTGCAGCTTGCCGACCGCGACGTTGTCGAAGCTCACGTAGTAGTCCGCCGCGCCGCCCACCGTGAGGCGGTCGTAGTCGATGGTGGCGATGCCGGCCTCGCGGGCCCGTTGCAGCACGTCCCTGCCGGTCGCGGCGTCCAGGTTGACGATCATGAGCACGGCGACGCCGGCGGCGATCATGCCGTCGGCGAGCGTCCGGAACTGGCTCTTGTCGCCCTGCGCGTTCTGGATCTCGACCGGGACACCCGCCGCGTCGAAGGCCGCCTTGAGATACCTCGGGTCGTCCAGGCTCCACCGCTGCGAGCTCGCGGTGTCCGGCAGGATCACGCCGACCTTGCCGGGCGCGGTGATGCCGCCGGCGGCGTCTCCGGACCCGTCGTCGCCTCCGCCGCACGCGGCGCAGACCAGCAGGCAGGCGGCGGCCAGGGCGAGCAAGCGCATACCCCGACGCTAGGTCAAGACGCGGGGTCGCCGGGTGCTATGTCCGGATCCGGGCGACGACCGCGTCGGTGAGCCGGATCAGGTCGTCCGGGGCCAGGGACACCTGCAGGCCGCGCCGGCCCGCCGACACGTACATCAGGTCGAGCCCCTCGGCGGAGTCGTCGATCACCGTGGTGAGCCGCTTGCGTTGCCCGAGCGGGCTGATGCCGCCCCGGACGTAGCCGCTGCTGCGCTCGGCGGCAGCCCGGTCCGCGAGCGTGGCCCGCTTGCCGCCGGCCGCGCTCGCCAGCGCCTTGAGGTCCAGGTCACCGGTGACGGGCACGACACCGACGGTCAGCACGCCGTCGACCTCGGCGATCAAGGTCTTGAAGAGCGAGGCCGGGGGTACGCCGAGGGCGGCGGCCACGAGGGCGCCGTAGTTCGCCGCGTCGGGGGAGACGTCGTACGGGTGCAGCTCGTGCGCCACCTTCGCGGACGCGAGCGCGACGGTCGCCGGGGTGCCCGATGCTTTCTTGGCCACGAGGGTTTCTCCTTTTACGCGGGACGTGAGGCTATCGGCACACGAGCACGGTCGGCGCGCCCATCACCCGGGTCAGCACCAGCGACGCCGAGGCGCTCCCGCTCAGCCGCAGATCCTTGCGCAACTGCTCGGGCTCCAGCGCCGAGCCCCGCTTGCGGATCTCGAGCCGCCCGACGCCGCGCTCCCGCAGCAGGGCCCGGAGCCGTTTCAGCGAGAAGGGCAGCACATCGGTGATCTCGAGACAGCGGCCGTACGGGGTGCCGGCGCGCTCGTCCGTGTAGACGTACGCGATCTCCGGGTCCGCGAGCCGCCCCCCGACCGCCGCGGCGAACTCGGCGACCAGGTGCGAGCGGACCACCGCCGGGTCGGGGTCGTACACGTACCGCCCGACCGGGCCCACCGGGGCGGCCTCGACGCCGGACCCGTGCAGCTCGTGGCCGCCCGGCAGAAGGCTCGCGCGCCGAGGATGTTCCGCGAGCGGCCCGCACCAGAACGCCGCCTCGACCAGGTCACCCGTCACGCTGACCCACTCGCCCTCGGCGCCCGGCGGCAGCAGCGCGTGGTCGATGCCGGGCGCGAGCTTGAGGACCGTACGCGGCACGCGCTCCGGCAGGGCCGCGATGAAGTCCCACGACGGCGACCACGACCGGGGGTCCATGACCCGGCCCCGCCCCGCCCGGCGCCGGGCCGGGTCGGCGAACACCGCGTCGTACCGCTCGACCTCGACCGTTGTCGCGTCGGCGCACTCCACGGTCACGAGGCCGGACAGCCCGCAGG
>CAKUMG010000277.1 GCA_934667465.1 uncultured Actinoplanes sp.
TACGAGGTCCGCGTGGTCCATTGCGGCACGTTCCTGCGCGGTCCGGGCTCCATGCGGTGCACAGCGATGGGCGGCGACCGGACCCAGGTGGTCATGCACGAGTGGTTCCACCTCCCCGGCGCCGCGGGCAAGCTGGCCTGGCCGATCGTGTGGCCGGGGTCGAAGCTGAGCATCAAGGGTGCGCTCAAGAAGTTCGGGCGGCTGGTCGAGGAGGGGCGGCTGCCGTAGCCGTTCTTGTCGGTGGGTCGGCCTACGGTGGTCGCCATGACCGATGACCTGTCCCCGTTCGGCGCGCCGGCGCCCGGGGTCGCGCCCGAGGACCTGCTCGCCGCGGGCCTCGTGATCGGCGAGGACGGCCGTCCCCGCTGCTTCTGGGGCGGCAGCACGCCCGACTACGTCGCCTATCACGACACCGAGTGGGGCCGGCCGGTCCACGGCGACGATGCGCTCTTCGAGCGGATGTGCCTGGAGGCCTTCCAGTCGGGCCTCTCGTGGATCACGATCCTGCGCAAACGGCCGGCCTTCCGCGCGGGCTTCGCCGGCTTCGTCATCGACAAGGTCGCCGCGTTCGACGCCACCGACGCCGACCGGCTGATGGCCGACGCCGGCATCGTCCGCAACCGCATGAAGATCGACGCGGCCCTGCACAACGCGCGCGTCGCCGCCGACCTGCCGCAGGGACTGAGTCGACTGCTCTGGTCGTACGCTCCCGCGCCGCGCCCCCGCCCGGCGACCCGCGCCGACGTCCCGGCCACCACCGCGGAGTCCACGGCGCTGGCCAGGGACCTCAAGAAGCGGGGCTTCAAGTTCGTCGGGCCGACCACCGCGTACGCGCTGATGCAGGCCACCGGCATGGTCGACGACCATCTCGCCGGCTGCTTCGTCGAGCCGCTCGGCCCGGCCCACCATTGATCAACCGCGCCGGCCACCGTGCCGACCTGCACGGCGGCCGCCGCGGCCGCGACCCGTGGCGGGGGCGTCGTGCGGCACGGGACACCCCGGACCGGGGCAGCGGCCGGGGCTGATCGGGGTCGTGATGTCATAGTGCGCATGGCTCAGTGGGCGGTGACAATTCCGGCGGATCGGTGGGCGACCGAGCGGTTGTTCCATCACGACACCCTGGCGGTGGCGGGATCGACCGGGGTCCAACCGGCGCCGGGCGACGAGGTGCTGCTGATCGCGGGCGAGGAGACGCCGCTCGTGGTGGGGCTCGGCATCGTCGCCGGGCAGGAGCGCTCGCGCCGGGGCGCGCACGGCGTCCCCGAGCTCGAGGTGGCGTACACGCGGCGGTCGTTCGACGACCCGGTGCCGGCCGAGGGGCTCACGCTGACCGGGGCCGTGACGCCGCTCGACGAGCCGGCGTTCCGGTCGCTCGCGGGCAGGCTCGACGCCGGCCGGGACAAGCAGACGTGGCTGGTCAGCCTGGACCTGCCGATCGAGGCGTCGAGCCCGGCCGAGGCGGTCCGCCAGTTCTGGTCCTACGTGCTCGAGCTGGGGCCGGCAGAGCTGCCGACGTTCGTCTCCCCGTCCGGCGACGAGCTGGCGATGCAGGCGTTCGTGCTGGGCGAGGAAGCGAACCTCGACCCCGAAGAGGACGAGGACGACTGAGAGCCGCGCAGCGGTGCTCGAGGGCGCCTGAGCGTCCCGAGCCGGCCGGCGTGACCCGTCAAATGCCGGGAACGAGGAACGGGCCCCGGAGCGAGTGCTCCGGGGCCCGTCGTGTCCCTGACAGCCCTGCCGGTGGGAATCAGCCGCCGAGGCTGGCCGCCCCCGTCGCGATCGCCGAGGCGAAGTAGCTGACCTGGGTGTAGACGCCCGGCTTGTTCGGGCGGGCGCACCCGTCGCCCCAGCTCACGATGCCGACCTGGATCCACGCGTTGCTCGCGTCCCGGCGGAACATCGGGCCGCCGGAGTCGCCCTGGCAGGTGTCCACGCCGCCGGCCGCGTAGCCCGCGCAGATCTCCTGGGCCGCGATGACCTCGCCCCCGTACATGGCCGACGAGTTGCAGGTCGCGTCGCTGACGAACGGCACCGTCGCCTTGAGTAGGTAGCGCTGCTGCGCGCCGCCCTCGCGGGCGCCGCCCCAGCCGGCGATCGTGAAGGTGCCGGAGTCGTACGCCGTGGTGCTCGCGATCGGCAGCGTCGCGATGCCGGTGACCGGGCTCGCCAGGCGGATCAGCGCCCAGTCCCGGCCCGCGCCGTTGTAGCCGGGCGCACGGTAGACGTAGTTCGACTTCCGCGTGATCTTGCTGGTCGAGTTGAGGTCGACGACGCCCAGGGTGGCCGTGATCGACGTGTTGGTGCCGGTGGCGCCCACGCAGTGCGCCGCGGTCAGGACCAGGGTGGGGCTGTAGAGCGCGCCGCCGCAGCCCATGGAGAGCCGCACCATGAACGGGAACTCGCCCTGGGCGGCGCGGGTGCCACCGACCACCCTCGGCTCGGCGTCGGCCGCTGCCGCGGCGGGCGCGGTGTTGAGCAGTGTGCCCATCGACGCGGCGGTGAGCGCGGCCGCCACCACGCCCAGAATCCTGCGGAACCTGACCATCCGGACCTCCCCAGACCGTTGCTTGGGGAGAGTCAAACATTTGCGCCAGTAAATGCATCTATCCCGAAAGACTCATACCGCCGCGTGGAACCGGGTCACCGCCCCTCGAAGGCAGGCTTCTGCTTGTTCACGAACGCCGTGACCGCGTTCCGATGGTCCCCGGTGGCCCCGCAGATCGCCTGGGCCTGCGCCTCCGCCGCGAGCGCGTCCGACAGCGTCCCCGCCGTGCCGATGGACAGCTCTCGCTTGATCGCGGCGTAGGCCACCGTCGGACCGGCCGCGAGCCGCGCGGCGAGCTCCTGTGCGGCCGGCAGCACCCGGTCGTCGTCCTCCGTCAGCTGGGTGAGCAGGCCGTACTCGTAGCTCTCCCGGGACCGGACCGGCTGGGCCAGCAGCAGCAGCTCCAGCGCGCGGGCGCGGCCCACGATGTGCGGCAGCGACCACGAGATGCCGCTGTCCCCGGCGAGGCCCACGTTCGCGAAGGCCATCAGGAACGTCGTGGAGGGGCCGCCGACGCGGAAGTCGGCGAGCAGGGCCAGCGACGCGCCCGCCCCGGCAGCGCTGCCCCTGACCGCCGCGACCACCGGCTTGGGGAGGCTGGCCAGCCGCTGGGCGATCGGGTTGTAGTGCGCCCGCACGGTGTCCAGATCGGTCGAGCCCTGGTCCAGGGTCTGCGCGTGCTCCCGCAGGTCCTGGCCGACGCAGAACGCCCGGCCCGCGCCCGCCAGCACCACCGCGCGCACCGATCGGTCGGCTTCGAGCTGGGCGAGCGTGTCCCGCAGCGCCTCCTTGAGGTCCACGTCGAGGGCGTTCATGGCCTCGGGGCGGTTGAGCGTCAGCGTGACGACGGCGTCGGTGCGGTCGACGAGCAGCGAGTCGGTCATAGCGTCGAGAATTACATACGCGTGCCGCGGGCGGCCGCGACGAGGCAGCGCTCGACGAACCGGTCGGCGCCCGGACGCAGGCGGCTCGCGTGCCTGTCGAAGAAGGAGGCCGCGGTCGCGCCCGGCCAGCGCGCCGGCAGCAGGGAGGGCGGGAGCAGCGGATCCCGGAAGAGGAACGCGCGCCAGGCGTGCACCAGCCGGAATCGGGCCGCGTACGCCTCCTCGTCGCCGCTGCGGGCGTTGACCGCCGTGACCAGGGGCCGCTGCTCGGTCACGAACTCCTCGTAGGCCCGGCCCAGCTCGTCGAGGTTCCAGGCCCGGCCGACCACCTCGGCGGCGCCGGGGGAGCCCGCGGCGTGGGCGGCGCTGAACCGCTCGTAGCGCGTCCGGGTCTCGGTGAGGACCGTGTCCACGTCCTCGGCGGCGCGCGGCGCGACCCAGGAGTGCTCGCTGAGCATGCCGTAGCCGAGGAACGCGAGCCGCTCGCCGTCGCGCCGGGAAAGCGGGGCATGCAGGACTATCAGGTCGAATCTGCCGTCCCAGCCGGCCCGGCCGGTCCGGTAGACCCGGGCGGCTGCCTCGTCGAGACGGCGCGCCGCTTTCGGTGTGAGTAGATAGCCTGGCCCGGAGACCAATCGGAGCGGGTGGAGCCACCCCTGGCGCACCATGCGGGAGACCGCGGTGCGCACGGCGGGTGGTGCGATCCCGACCGGCGCCAGCAGCCTGACCAGGGCCGCGACGGGTGCGCGCCCGCCACGGGGGCGCAGATAGTCCCCGTAGAGGTCGAAGAGTGCGGACCGCGCCTGCATGACCGCACATTGTGACAGTCCAAAAGGCGATATGCTAGACGCTGTCACATCAGCCCGGGCTGGGTTTGGGTTCGCCGGTGTTCATCAGGGAAAATGTTTGATCGGCACGGTGGGCCACGCCACGTGACTTCTCGGCGGGCCCGCAGCGCTGCGGTCTCGGGTCGGTCCAGCGAGGGCGACTCCGCCGGTCGGAAACGAGGTACGGCGCACCGTGGGGCTGAGCACGGTGTACTGATGACCCTGATGTAGGTCTGAGGGGAGACAAGATGGCGGCGATGAAGCCGCGGACGGGCGATGGTCCGCTGGAGGTCACCAAGGAGGGGCGCGGCATCGTCATGCGCGTCCCGCTGGAAGGTGGTGGCCGTCTCGTCGTTGAGATGACTCCGGACGAGGCCAACGCGCTGGGTGACGCGTTGAAGGCGATCGCCGGCTGACGTTTCACGTGGCCCGTCGGTACGGTACCTGCCGTACCGGCGGGCTTTCCATGTCTTCCGGAAAGGTCATCCCCCAGTGTTCGCAATTCGACTCGTGACAGACTCCGCCGCCGGGACGCACGTGCTCCTGGCGGGCGGCTCCGAGGTGCTCGCGGGCGGTGACGACGAGACCGCCGAGCTGCTGCGCACCGCCGACGAGCCGGGCCGTGCGGGCGCTGTCCAGGTGCTGCCGCGACCGCTGCGCACCCCGTCCAGGCTGCTGATCGCCGGCACGGGCGCGGGCGACGAGGCGGGCTGGCGTGCCGCCGGCGCTGCCGCCGTCCGGGCCGCGGCCGTCGACGAGCCCCTGCACGTCGTGCTGCCCGAGGGCGCCGACCCGGTGCTGGTGCGCGCGTTCGCCGAGGGTGTCTGGTTCGCGGGCTACCGCTTCCAGGATGCCGTTGCCGGGCCACGATCCGTGGAGGTGACGCTGCGGGCGGCGGCTTCCCCCGCGTACGAGCAAGGTCTCGAGCAGGCCCGAGCCGTCGCGAAGGCGACCTGGCTCGCCCGTGATCTCACCAACATGCCGTCCTCGGTCAAGAACCCGGCCTGGTTCGCCGGCCGGATGATCGCCGAGGCGGAGTCGCGGCCGGGCGTCTCGGTCGTCGTGCGTGAGCCGGAGCAGCTGCGGGCCGAGGGCTTCGGCGGCATCCTGGCGGTCGGCGGCGGCAGCGCGACCCCGCCCCGGCTGGTCGAGCTGAGCTGGCGGCCCGAGGGGGCCACCCGCCACGTCGTCCTGGTCGGCAAGGGCATCACGTTCGACACCGGCGGTCTGTCGATCAAGCCCCGCGAGGGCATGAAGCTGATGAAGAAGGACATGGGCGGTGCCGCGGCCGTCGTCGCCGCCCTGCTGGGCGCGGCGGATCTGAGGCTTCCCGTACGCGTCACCGCGCTCGCGCCCCTCGCCGAGAACGCGGTCAGCGGCAGCGCCTACCGCCCCGGCGACGTCATCACGCACTGGGACGGCACCACCTCCGAGTCCACCAACTCCGACGCCGAGGGCCGCCTCGTGCTGGCCGACGCGCTGGGCTACGCCGTGGCGACCCTGGAGCCGGACGTCGTCATCGACCTGGCCACGCTCACCGGCGCCAACGCCGTGGCCCTCGGCAAGCGCACGGCCGCCCTCTACAGCCACGACGACGACCTCGCCGCGGCGCTCGAGGCGGCAGGCCGGGCCGCGGGCGAGCAGATGTGGCGCCTGCCGCTGCCCGAGGACTACGTCGAATACCTGGACAGCGAGCTCGCCGACCGGCACAGCTCCCCGGCCAGGGGCGCGGGGTCCGTGGTCGCCGCGCTCTATCTGCGCGAGTTCCTGGGCGACCGGGTGGACCGCTGGGCCCACGTCGACATGTCCGCGCCGAGCTGGAGCGACAAGCACGACGGCGAGCTCACCCAGGGCGCCACCGGCTGGGGAGCCCGGACCCTGCTGCGCTACCTGGCGTCGCTCACGGCTTGACGGCGTCGCTCACCGCTTGACGGCGGTGAGCAGGCCGGCGCCGGCCGGGACGAGCGCCGGGATCCACTCCTCCGACTCGCGGATGGCCTTGACCGTCTCGCGGATCGTGATGGTGTCGGGGTCGCGGGCGGACGGGTCGCTGATCCGCCCGCCGGCCAGCGCGCCGTTGACGACCAGGATGCCGCCCGGGCGCAGCAGCCGCAGCGCCGCGTCCGCGCACGCGCCGAACTCCGTGGCGTCGGCGTCGGCGAAGATCAGGTCGTAGACGCCGTCGGCGAGCCGGGGCAGCACGTCGAGGGCCCGGCCGGTGATGATCCGGGTGCGCGACGGGGCGAAGCCGGCCTCCTGGAAGATCCGGCGGGCGATGCGCTGGTGCTCGTTCTCGACGTCGATGGTCGTCAGGACGCCGTCGGGGCGCATGCCCCGGAGCAGCCAGACGCCGCTGACGCCGGTGCCGGTGCCGATCTCGACCACGGCCTTGGCGCTGCCCGCCGCGGCGAGCACGCTGAGCACCGATCCGGCGCCGGGGGACACCGAGGTCAGGCCGACCTCGAGCGCCAGGCTGCGGGCGGTCTGGAGCACGACGTCCTCGGCGGCATAGGTTTCGGCGAACTGGATCGACTGCGCGCTTTGGGCGCCGAGCTGGCGCGCTGCGGTGACGATGACGACCTCCCTGCTGTCACGACGTACGGACCGGAACCGGTGCACATCGGGTATGAGCGTAGAGCGATGCTGTCCCCGCGCGCATCGGGACTTCACCGGTGGAAACCGGCGAGCGGGGCGCGCGGGAGCCCACTGAGCGGATGACCGCCGCCGATCCGTGTCATTCTGGGAGCTGCACGGTCCGCGGCGGAACCGAGAACCATCGCGGGAGCCGCACGACGAGTGGGAGGCCCCGACGTGACCGACGGCTGGAACTGGCGCCAGTCACCGACGCCACCGGCCGCCCCGCCGCGCCCGGGCCCCGGATCGCCCTGGTGGTCCGACGCGCTGGGCGACCCGTGGCGCGACCCCTACGCCC
>CAKUMG010000278.1 GCA_934667465.1 uncultured Actinoplanes sp.
CACACCGTCGCCCCGAACTCGGCGGCCGTCACGAAACCCGCCCGGAGACGTGCGAAGCGGCCGTCACGAAGCACCGCTCGCGAACGTGCGAAGCGGCCGTCAAGAAACACCGCCCGCGGCCGCGCGAAGCGGCCGTCATGAGAGCGGCCCGAGGTCGAGCATGGCGTGGAGCTCGTCGTCGGAGAGTTTGGCCAGCGCCGCCTCGCTGTCGCCCACGACGATCTCGGCGAGGCCGCGTTTCGCGTCGTGCAGGCGGGCGATGTAGTCCTCGATCGTCCCGCCCGTCACCAGCGTGTAGACGTTGAGGGTGCGTTCCTGCCCGATCCGGTGCGCCCGGTCGGTGGCCTGGTCCTCGACGGCCGGGTTCCACCACCGGTCGTAGTGCATGACGTGGCTGGCCCGGGTCAGGTTGAGCCCGAACCCGGCCGCCCGCAGGCTGAGCAGCAGCACCGGCGGCGCGGCGTCGTCCTCCTGGAAGGCGCGCACGAGCTCGTCGCGGCGGCCCGCGTCGAGCCCGCCGTGCAGGAACGGCAGCGGGCCGGTGCCGAGTGCAGCGCCCAGGTGCGCGGCGAGCAGCTCGCCCATTGCGCGGTATTGCGTGAAGACCAGCGCCCGGTCGCCCTGGTCGGCGATCTCGGCCAGCATTTCGGTGGCCCGGTCGAACTTGCCGGAGCGGCCGATCTTGGCGGGCCCGTCCTTGAGGTATTGCGCCGGGTGGTTGCAGATCTGCTTGAGCGCGGTGAGCAGGGCGAGCACGCGCCCGCTGCGCTCGAAGCCGGAGCCGAGCCCCTCGTCGAAGGCCTGCCGCACGGCCTTGCGGTAAAGCTTGCCCTGCTCGCGGGTGAGCGTGCAGACCACGGCGGTGTGCTGCTTGGCGGGCAGCTCGGCCGCCACCTCGGCCTTGGTGCGGCGCAGCAGGTGCGGCTGGATGGTCGCGTGCAGCGTGGCGGCCGCGGTGGCGGAGCGGCGCTGCTCGATCGGGGCGACGAAGCGCTGCCGGAACCGGCCGCGCGTGCCGAGCAGCCCGGGGTTGGTCACGTGGAGCAGGGCCCACAGTTCGTCGAGCCGGTTCTCGACGGGCGTACCCGTCATCGCGATCCGCGCCGTCGCCGTGAGCCTGGCGGCGGCCCGGCTCGCCTGCGCGTCGGGGTTCTTGATCTGCTGCGCCTCGTCGAACACCACGATGTCCCAGGTCGTCGCGCGCAACGGCTCGTCGCGGCGCAGGACGGGATAGCTGCTGATCACGACGGTGCCCGGCGTGTATTTCGCCGGCAGCTCCCGGCCGGGCCCGTGATGGACGACCACCGGCGTCCCCGGCGAGAAGCGGGCCAGCTCGCGCCGCCAGTTGCCGATCAGCGAGGTCGGGCAGACCACCAGGTGCGGCGCCGGTTTGCGGCGGAGGGCGAGCATGCAGATGGCCTGCAGCGTCTTGCCCAGACCCATCTCGTCGGCCAGCACGCCGCCCTGCCCGAGCCCCGGCCGCGCGTTCAGCCAGGCGACACCCTGGATCTGGTACGGCCGCAGCGTCGCATCGACGGCGGTCCGCTCCAGTGCGTCCCGGGTGGCACGGGAGCGCAGGAACAACGTGAGCGACGCCTGCGCCGAGGCGATCGTGGCACCCTCGGCATCGAGCACGGCGTGCGCGGCGACGGGCATCCTGGCCGCCAGCGCCGCGCCGCCCGCCTCGTTCTCCGCCGTCAGGCCCGCGGCGTCGCGCCACACGTGCACCGACGCGCCGACCCGGGCCCGCGGACCGATCTGGCGCAGGCCCTCGAGCGCGGGCTCCAGCTCCACGAGGCGCACCGGCACGGTGGCCGCGGTCATCCGCCCGCCCTGCGGCAGCGCCAGCCGGCAGGTCCCGGCCCGCCCCTCGGGCAGCCCCCGCTTGCGCACGGTGGCTTCCAGGTCGTCGACGCCCCACCACGCGATCGCGTCCTCGCCGGGCACGAACGTGGCCTGCAGCCGCCCGGGCAACTCGACCACGGACTCACCTCGCTGCTGTCGGCTATGGATGCTTTCGCCCCGTCAAACTAGCACCGCCCCGGCCCGGCGAGGCGCGGCTGTGACAAGGGGATCTCTCGCTTGACGCCACCAGATCCCCGCTATCTGTTGCGGCCGGAACTACGATGAGCCCCGGCCATCAGGGAGGCTCTGTGAAGCTCTTGCTCACCTCGGGCGGCGTCACCAACCCGAGCATTCACGCGGCGCTGGTCCGGTTGCTGGGCAAGCCGGTCGCCGACTCCACGGCCCTGTGCATCCCGACGGCGCAGTGGGGCCACCCGATGTGCGGCCCGGCGTCGGTGCGGGGCCTCGTCGCCGCCGACCCCCTGTTCCGGCACTTCACCGGGCTGGGCTGGGCGTCGCTCGGCGTCCTCGAGCTCACCGCCCTGCCGACCATCGGCGCGGACCGCTGGGTCCCCTGGGTGCGTGAGGCCGACGTCCTGCTGGCCGACGGCGGCGACGCGACCTACCTGGCGCACTGGATGCGCGAGTCCGGCCTGGCCGGCCTGCTGCCCTCGCTGACCGGCACGGTCTGGGTGGGCGTGAGCGCCGGGAGCATGGTGATGACGCCCCGCATCGGCGACTACTTCGTCGAGTGGGCTGCCGCCCCGGACGACAGTGCCCTGGGCGTCGTCGACTTCTCGATCTTCCCGCACCTCGGCCTCTTCCCCGGCAACTCCCTGTCCCATGCCGAACGCTGGGCCGCCGGCCTGGACGTCCCGGCCTACGCCATCGACGAGCAGACGGCCATCGCGGTCGACGGCGGCTCCGTCGAGGTGATCTCCGAGGGCGAGTGGACCAAGCTCCGTTCGTGAAAGCCCGTTCGACGGATGCGGCGGTGGCCTCCTTGCGGGCACAATGACGTCATGATCAGGGCTGACGGCATCCGGACGCCGGCGCCGTCCGCGGACCGGGTTTCGTGAGCGGCGGACGGAGCGCCACCGAATCGGAGCAGGACCCCGCGGTTACCGAGGGCGGGCTCGGGGAGGCCGGGCTGGAGCTGCTGCGGGAGCCCCGGCGGCTGGCGGCGCTGGCGCGCACCGGGCTGGACGCGGCCTCCGACGAGACCTTCGACCGGTTCGCGGCAATGGTCCAGATCATCCTGAATGTGCCCGTGGCGCTGGTGTCGCTGGTCGGGGCGGACCGGCAGATCTTCCCCGGGGCGTGCGGCCTCGGCGAGCCGTGGCAGCAGGAGCGCCAGACGCCGTTGTCGCACTCGTTCTGCCAGCACGTCGTGGCCACCGCGGAACCGCTGATCGTGGTCGACGCGCGCACCGACGACCGCGTACGGGGCAACCTGGCGATCGATGACCTGGAAGTGGTCGGCTACGCGGGGATGCCGCTGACCGACGCCGACGGCACCGTGCTCGGGTCGCTGTGCGCCATCGACCACAGCCCGCGGCACTGGACCGGCACCGAGCTGCGGCTGCTCGCCGATCTGGCGGCGGCCTGCTCGGACAGCCTGCGGCTGCGGATCAGCGCGCACCACGCGCAGCTCGACCGGCAGCGGTTGTGGCGGCAGGAACAGCAGACCCGGGCGGCGTACGACCGGGACAAGATCCTGCTGCGGGCGGCCGTCGCCTTCGCGGGCGCGGACAGCGTCGAGGCGGTCGTGGACACCGTCCGTGACCTGGTCAGCGGCACGCTCGACCCCGCCTACGTGGGGCTCTCGACGCTGGACGGCCCGGACCGGGTGGTGCTGGCGTCGGCGCGCCTGCTGCCGCAGCGGGTGGCGGACCGGTGGGCGCACTATCCCGGCGACGCGACCACACCCTCGGCGCTTGCGGCGCGTACGGGAATGCCGGTGCTCGTGAAGGATCTCGCGGCGGTCGCGGCGACGACCCCGGACGCGCTGGCGACCTTCGCGGAGCTGGGCTGGCAGTCGGCGGCCAGCGTGCCGCTGCTCGGCCCGGGCGGCGCGCTCGGGGCGCTGACCTTCGTGTGGCAGGAGCCGCACGACCTCGACGCCACCGAGCAGACCGTCCTCGCGACGCTCGCGGGCTACATCGTGCAGGCGCTGGGCCGCATCGCGATCCTCGACGACCGGCGCACGGCCGCGGCGACCATGCAGAAGGCGCTGCTCACGCCGCTGCCCGAGCACGACCATCTGCGGCTGGCGGCGCGATACGTGCCGGCCCACCACGAGGATCACGTCGGCGGCGACTGGTACGACGCGATCGACCTCGGCCAGGGCCGCCTCGCACTGGTCATCGGCGACGTGACGGGGCACAGCATCACCGCCGCCGCGGCGATGAGCCAGTACCGCAGCATGCTGCGCAGCCTGCTGGTCGACCGGCACGAGCCGCCCTCGGCCCTGGTGCGCCGGCTCGAGCACATCAGCCACGCGCTGGGCCAGACGACGCTGACCACGCTGCTGCTGGCCTACCTCGACGAGGCTCCCGGCGGCGGGCACGTCCTGACCTGGGTCAACGCCGGCCACCCCGCCCCGACGGTGCTGCTGCCCGGCGGCGAGGTGACAACGCTCGGCGGCCACGACCTGCTGGTCGGCGCGTCCCGCCGGGTGTCACGCCGCAACCAGACCCACCACCTCCCGCCGGGTGCGGTCCTGCTGCTGCACACCGACGGCCTGGTCGAGACCCGGTCCGCGACGGTCGACGAGGGTCTCGCCGAGATTCACGACCTGCTCGTACGGCACCAGGGCGGGAACCCCGAGGAGCTGGCCGACCTGCTGCTCGAGCACGCCGACGGCACCGCCCGCGAGGACGACATCGCCCTGCTCGTCATCGCCACGCCGCCGCACGACCGCTAGCCACCGCGCCGGCCGGACACGGGAACTCACACGACGGCCGCGCCTGCGCGAAAAGCCGACGCGACGACGGTACGCCGTGCGCGGGGCCAAGCGGCGGAGGCGCCGGCCGGATCACACCGGGGGGCGGCGCCGACCGAGTCACGCCGGGCGGCGCAGGCCGGGTCACGCCGGGGGCGCTCGCCGGGGTCACACCGGCGGCGGCTGCTCGGTGAGGGCGATGTCGGCCCAGACCACCTTGCCGCCGCTGTTCGACCGGGTGCCCCAGGCCCGGGTCACGGCCGAGACCAGGAGCAGGCCGCGCCCGCCGATCCGGCGCGGGTCGGGGCCCAGCTGCCGGGGCAGCTCGGGGCTGCTGTCGTGGACCTCGATGCGCACGGCGTCGTCGTGCCGGTGCAGGACGAGCTCGCCGCCGTCGCCGGTGTGCTGGACGACGTTCTCGACCAGCTCGGTGATCACCAGCAGGGAGTCGCCGACCAGCGCGGGATCCTGCCACCGGTCGAGGGCCTGGCGGGCGTGCTGACGGAGGGCCGCATAGTCGGTGCTGTGCTCGAACGGCAGCCGCAGCGGATCCATGACCGACTCATACCCTTTCCGGCGGAACTGACGCCTCCCGGCGCCGATTCGCCGGAATCGACGCGCCCGTGCGGCCGAGCCGGGCAGCGGACGGCGGCACCACCACGATCGTCCCACAGCGGACACGCCGCGCGGAACTCGAACCTGGCGCCGATCGCACTGGGCCGCGATCACGCCGACCGCCTCCCGCACCATGCCGGGTCAAGGCGCCTCCCGCCCCGGCAGGTCACCCGCGCGCCCGCCTGCCCCCGGCGGGTGATCCGTGCGCCGGTCGGGGGCGGGGTGCGCTGTGATGTTCCTGCCAGCGGGTAGGTGTTCCGGGGTCGGTCCGGTCATCATCGCCAGGACGACCCGGCGACGAGGAGTGTGGAGTGAGCAGTCTCGAGGTGCTGCGGCGGCTGCTGCGGCAGTCGCATCACGCCCGGCCCGAGGACCTGCCGGAGATGGCGATGCGGGCCGCTCCCGCCGTCAGCGCCACCGCCATGATCATCCACCTGGTCGATCACCAGCAGCGCCTGCTGCTGCCGCTGCTGGCCGGTTCGGCGCCGGCCCGGGGGCCGATCGGCATCGAGGGCACGCTCGCCGGCCGGGCGTACTCGCTGGTCGCACCGTGTGCCGGCCAGGGCGGCGACGACGGTCACCGGCTCTGGATCCCGCTGGTCAACGGCGCCGAGCGGATGGGCGTGCTGGAGGTCGTGTCCGACGCGGCGCTGGACGACGACGCGACCGACGACTGCGTGGCGGTCGCCTCCCTGCTGTGCGAGCTGGTGGTGACCCGCAGCAACTACAGCGACACGATCGAGCGGGTACGCCGGACCGAGCCGATGCAGCTGGCCGCCGAGATGCTGCGCGCCCAGCTGCCCCCGCTGACGTTCTCCACCGGCCACCTCGTGATCAGCGGCATCCTCGAGCCCTGCTACGACGTGGGCGGCGACGCCTTCGACTACGCGGTCAACGGCGACATCGCCCACCTGGCGATCTTCGACGCGGCCGGGCACGGCTCGGCCGGTGGCATGCGCGCGGTCGTGCTCGCCTCCCTGGCGCTGGCGTCCTACCGCAACGCCCGCCGGGCGGGCCTGGACCTGACCGACACCTACCAGCACATCGACCGGATGGTGCGGACCCACGACCGCTACGGGATGATCACGGCGGTGCTCGCCGAGCTCGACCAGCGGACCGGGGTGCTGCGGGTCATCTCCGCCGGGCACCCGAGCGGGATCGTGCTGCGTGGCGGCAAGGTCGTCAAGGTGCTGCCCACCCCGACCGCGCTGCCGGTGACCCTGGGCGACAAGCGGCCGCCGGTGGTCGTGGAGGAGGCCCTCGAGCCCGGCGACCGGCTGCTGCTCTACACCGACGGCATCATCGAGGCGCGCTCGCCGGAGGGTGAGCAGTTCGGCACCGACCGGCTGATCGACTTCGCCGTCAAGGCCGTGGCGGACCGGCTGCCGCCGCCGGAGACCACCCGCCGGCTGGTGCACGCGATCCTGGACTACCAGGACGACCGGTTGCAGGACGACGCCACCGTGCTGCTCGCCCAGTGGCTCAGCCCGGCCCCGACGCCCTCCGACACCGAGCTGATCACCCCGCCCGCGGACAGCCTGCTCGAAACCTGACCGGCGGCCTTGGACCGAGACCACCAGCGGCGGCCCCGGTCCGAGGCCACCCGCGGCGGTCCCGGCTCCGGGCTGCCGCAGGTGAGGCGTCAGCGGACGGGCGTCCGCCGGACCAGGATCTCCCGGCTGGTGGTCCCGGAGGTCGCGGTCAGCGCCCACCCGGTCATCGCCGACACCTTGCGGACGCCGACGATCGTGGCGCCGCGCGGTTCCGGGC
>CAKUMG010000279.1 GCA_934667465.1 uncultured Actinoplanes sp.
TTCCTGGCCGGGGTGGCGGGGTTCGCCGGGACCCTGGGCCTGTCGGTGAGCCGGTACCGTGCCTCGGTGCTCGCGGAGGAGCGCGTGGCCGCCACGTCGGGGGCGGTGCTGTCCGGGCTGCGTGACGTCGTGGCCGCCGGCGCGGAGGGGCACGCCGCGGAGCTGGCCGGGACGCCGATCGGCGAGCAGGCGGCGGCGGAGCGGGCGCTGGCCCGGGTGGCGGTGCTGCGTACGGTCTGCTTCGCCGTCGGCGGGTGGGTGCCGCTGGTGCTCCTGCTCGCCTCGGCCCGGCGGCTCGTCGGTGAGGGTCTCACCGCGGGTGAGGTCATGGGTGGCCTCGTCTATGTTCTGTTCGGGCTGCAGCCGGCACTCAGCGCGTTCATCGGCGGGGTTGGTGGCAGCGGGTTGCGGCTGCTCGTCACTCTCGGTCGCATCCTGGACCGGGGCTCCGCGCCGTCACCCGCCGGGCCGCCGGTCGCGCCCCGGGGCTACCGGGTGCGGCTGAAGAAGGTGACCTTCGCGTACGGCCCGCAATCCGAGCCCGTCCTGCGCCGGCTGCGGCTGACGATCCCGCAGGGTGACCATCTCGTCGTCGTCGGGCCCAGCGGCATCGGCAAGTCCACGCTCGCCGCCCTGCTGTGCGGCACGGTCCGGCCGGACGAGGGATCGGTGCTGGTGGGCGGCGTGGATCCGGCCGTGATGCCGGCCGGTGAGCGGGTCCTGATCCCGCAGGAGGCGTACGTGTTCACCGGCACGGTGCGCGACAACCTGACCTACCTGCGTCCCGGCGCCACGTCCCGGCAGATCGCGGCGGCCGTGGCGGCGGTGGGCGCCGGTGCGCTGGTCGCCCGGCTGGGTGGCCTGGACGCGGTGGTCGCGCCGGGGCGGCTGTCGGCCGGGGAACGGCAGCTGGTGGCGCTGGCCCGGGCCCACCTGTCGCGGGCCCGGCTGACGGTGCTCGACGAGGCGACCTGCCATCTGGACCACGAGGCCGAACGGCGGGTGGAGGAGGCGTTCGCCGCGCGCGACGGGACCCTGGTGGTGATCGCACACCGGATGAGCTCGGCCCTGCGCGGGCGGCGGGTGCTGGTGCTCGACGGGGTGAGCGCGGCGATCGGCGATCACGCCACTCTGGAGCGGACGTCGTCGCTCTACCGCGAGCTGCTCGGCCGGTGGCAGGCGGTTTCGCCGGCCGGCGGCGGCCGAGGCGATGCCGTTGCCGGTGATGGAGGTCCCGGACGGGTATCGGTCGCCCGGGACGCCCTATGGTTCGAGGCTACGCCATAGACGCGCGTTCCTGAACCGTCCGGGCAGCACCCGGGCGTACCGATACCCGTGACCTGTTGTCCGATGGCGGAGCCGGCCGGTCAGGCCCACCCGGCCGTCTGGACGATGCGGATCGCCTCGATCCTGGTCCTGGCCCCCGTCTTGTTCAGCACCCGCGACAGGTGGTTGCGGACCGTTCCCTGGCTCAGGTGCAACCTGGCAGCGATGTCACAGACCGGCGCCCCCTCGCTGGCCAGCCGGAGGACCTCGCGTTCGCGGCTGGTGAGGGGGTTGCGCTTTGCCGTCGTCAGGGCGGCCAGTGCCATCCGCGGGTCCAGCACCGCCTCGCCGCGGGCGAGCCGGCGGACGCTCGCGACCAGGTCCTCGGGGGCGGCCTCGATGGCTATCAGCCCGACCTGCGGCGCCAGCCCGACCAGCTGGCCCAGGGTGTCCCCGGGTCGTTCGTGGTCGGTGATCACCAGCACCCTGGTGTCGGGCAGCGCCGCACAGATGTTGCCGCAGAACTCGTCGACCGTGTCGGGCAGGTCGTGGTCGATCACGACGACGCGGGGCAGCTGACGGCGGGCCAGCGCCAGCAGCTCGGCATGGCGCGACTCGACGACGACGTGCATGTCGGTGGATTGGGTCAGCGTGCTGGACAACGCCGCCGCGACCAGCAGACTCCGGTGGCCGAGGACGACAGTGATCGGGGGCGCCTGCCCCAGCGACGGTGCGGAGTTGCGGGCCCGGCCGCGCTGCACGATCCGGGCATTCCCCACCCTTCCGTTCACCACGGCACCGTGACGGCTGGTGCACCTCTTCCTGGTCCGGACCGATGGAGAGGGAGGCGGTCACGGCGCAGTACGTCGGCAATGTGATTCACATTGTCATTATCCGTTAAGCGCGCGGAAGCGTCCAGCTCAGCAATTTCCCCCTTCAGGGGAATTAATCGGAACGAAGATTCCCGACATGCCCCGCTGTTGACATCTAGCAGGAAATTTGGCATGCCCGGCCGAAGCGACGGTCCTCGCGGCCCGATTCCCGATGCATTCCGGGATGCGGAAACCGGATACGCGCAGCGTCGGCCACATCGCGCCGCGGCGGAACATGAAACAATTTTGACATCCCTCCTTCGCGCGAAATGGCAATCCGCAATTCGTCGCCGCTATCCGGAACATCCGGCGCGTGGCCTTTGACCGTGTCTCACCGAAACGAGCGTTGTTGCGTGCAGGAATTGCGACTCACCCCAAAATGGATGAACCGGGAATACCCGCCTCAGCCGAGGTGCGACGGCACCGGGCGGCCCGTCGGGGTCACCTCGGCGGTGAGCATGCCGGCGATGGCGTCGGCGAGGAAGTCGCCGACCGCGAGCCACTGCGGATCGTGGCCGTCGCGCTCGGCACGGCCCTCGGCGTCGGCGGCGGCGGTCGTGGTGCACCACCTGACCGGCGCGGGTCAGGTCCCGCAGAACGTCCGGTACGCGCCGAAGGCGGGCGGTGCCGCCGCGGCGTACCGCTCGAGGCCGGGGCGCTCGTCGTACGGTGCGGTGACGGCCTCGAGGAGCCGCCCGAGCGGGTCCAGGTCGCCGTCGGTCGCCGCGGTCAGGGCCTCCTCGACGAGGTGGTTGCGGGGGATGTAGACGGGGTTCACCCGGTCCATCGCGGCGGTGTCCGGCTCGAGGGCGCGCCAGCGGGCCACCCAGTCGCCGAGTTCCGGGACGACGAGGACGCCCGCGCCCCGGCCGGCGGCGGAGAGGGTGCGGAAGAACGACGTGTAGTCGACGTTGCCCGCGTGGAGCAGAGGCGGCAGCTCGTCGATCAGGGCCCGGTCCGCGCCGGCGGGCAGGCCGAGCTTGGCCCGCATGCCGGCCGACCACGCGGCGTCGTACTGCCGGGGGAAGTCGCCCAGGGCCCGGGTCGCCACGGTGACCGCCTGCTGCTCGTCGTCGTGCAGCAGCGGGAGCAGCGCCTCCGCGAGCCGGGCCAGGTTCCACTGGGCGATGCGCGGCTGGTTGCCGTACGCGTAGCGCCCGTCGTGGTCGATCGAGCTGTAGACGGTGGCCGGGTCGTAGGCGTCCAGGAACGCGCACGGCCCGTAGTCGATGGTCTCGCCGGAGATCGTCATGTTGTCGGTGTTCATCACGCCGTGCACGAAGCCCACCAGCATCCACCGGGCGATCAGGGCCGCCTGGGCGGAGACCACCGCCTCGAACAGGGCCTCGTACGGGTTGTCCGCGCCGGCGGCCTGCGGGTAGTGCCGGCCGATCGCGTGGTCCGCGAGGCGCCGCAACAGCGCGACGTCGCCCGTGGCGCGGGCGTACTGGAAGCTGCCCACCCGCAGATGACTGGCGGCGACCCGGGCGAGCACGGCCCCCGGCAACAGCCCGGTCTCGCGACGCACGGTGCGGCCGGTCGCCACCACGCCGAGCGACCGCGTGGTGGGGATGCCCAGCGCGTGCATGGCGGCGCTGACGACGTGCTCCCGCAGCATCGGGCCGACCGCGGCCAGGCCGTCGCCGCCGCGGGCGAAGGGCGTGCGCCCCGAGCCCTTGAGGTGCAGGTCGCGCACGCGCCCGCCGGGATCGGTCAGCTCGCCGAGCAGCAGCGCGCGCCCGTCGCCGAGCCGCGGGCTGTACCCGCCGAACTGGTGACCCGCATAGGCCTGCGCCACCGGCGTCGCGCCGGCCGGGACGGCGGTGCCGGTCAGCAGCCCCACCCCGCCGGGGCCGCGCAGCCCGGCGGCGTCCAGGCCCAGCTCGGCGGCGAGCGCCTCGCCGAGGACCAGCAGCCGGGCCTCCGGAGCCGGCTCGGCCTGCCACGGCACGGCCAGCTCCGGCAGGTCGCGGGCGAAGCGGTGGTCCAGGGCGACGGTGGGCAGCGGGGCGATGGTCACCAGCCGACGGTACCCCGGCACCGGTCGTCGTTTGATCCCCGTTGCGCAGGGTAGCCCGACAGCCCAGTGGGCGGGACGAGCGTGGGAGGCACGACGTGCAAGCGATGGTGTACCGGGGCCCGTACCGGGTCCGGGTCCAGGAGAAGGACCGGCCGACGATCGAGCACCCCAACGATGCGATCGTCCGGGTGACGCGCGCCGCGATCTGCGGCTCCGACCTGCACCTTTACCACGGGCTGATGCCCGACACCCGGGTCGGCACGACGTTCGGGCACGAGTTCGTCGGCGTGGTCGACGAGGTCGGGCCGTCGGTGCGCAGCCTCAAGGCCGGCGACCGGGTCATGGTGCCGTTCAACATCTTCTGCGGCAGCTGCTACTTCTGCGCCCGGGGGCTGTACTCGAACTGCCACAACGTGAACCCGAACGCGACAGCGGTCGGCGGCATCTACGGCTACTCGCACACCAGCGGCGGCTACGACGGCGGGCAGGCGGAGTACGTACGGGTGCCGCTGGCGGACGTCGGGCCCAGCATCATCCCCGACTGGATGGACGAGGACGACGCCGTCCTGCTCACCGACGCGCTCGCGACCGGCTACTTCGGCGCGCAGCTCGGCGACATCGTCGAGGGTGACGTCGTGGTGGTGTTCGGCGCCGGTCCGGTCGGCCTCTACGCCGCCAAGTCGGCGTGGCTGATGGGTGCCGGGCGGGTCATCGTCATCGACCACCTGGACTACCGGCTGCAGAAGGCTGCCGAGTTCGCGCACGCCGAGACGTACAACTTCAGCGAGTACGACGACATCATCGTGCACCTGAAGAAGATCACCGACCACCTCGGCGCGGACGTCGTCATCGACGCGGTGGGCGCCGAGGCCGACGGCAACGCCACCCAGCACATCACCGCCGCCAAGCTGAAGCTGCAGGGCGGGTCGCCCGTCGCGCTCAACTGGGCCATCGACTCCGTACGCAAGGGTGGCACGATCTCGGTGATGGGTGCCTACGGCCCGCTGTTCAGCGCGGTGAAGTTCGGCGACGCCATGAACAAGGGCCTGACGCTGCGGATGAACCAGTGCCCGGTCAAGCGGCAGTGGCCCCGGCTGTTCGAGCACATCAAGAACGGCTACCTCAAGCCCAGCGACATCGTGACGCACCGGATCCCGCTGGAGCACATCGCCGAGGGGTACCACATCTTCTCGTCCAAGCTCGACGGCTGCATCAAGCCCCTGATCGTGCCGAACGCCTGAGGGAGCGCACCATGGCCTACACCGCGGACAAACCGAAGAACCCGGAGACCAGCGAGCAGCTCCGGGCCCGCATCCCCGGCTGGGGCGCCGACCTCGACCCGGCGGACCGCCCGTCGGTGCCGCGGGAGAAGTACGACCCCACGTTCGCCGGCGCCTGGTGGGACTTCCCCGAGCGCCAGGAGGAGAAGCAGCCCCGGGAACGCTCGATCGAGCACAAGTTCCTGACGCCCGTGTTCGGCACCGCGAGCCCGCCGAAGGGTGTCTCCGGGGCGATCCGCCGGCTCGCCTACCGCCGCTACAGCGAGGGCCGGGCCGCGCACTGGCTGCTGCTGGTCGCCGCCGACCGGGTCGACGCCGCGGGCAGCACCGTCGCCTCGATCTTCACCCGCCACCCGGACAACCCGATCGCCGAGACCGGGGTGCTGGGCGAGGCGGGCCACCGGCCGGTGGCGTCGAGAAAGGGCAACCGCGTCGATGTACGGCACCAGGCGCTGGACCCCGTCATCGTCGCAGCCCCGTGGATCGCGGCGGGCGGGATCGCGTACGCCCTGATCCGCACCGCCCGTCGCCGCCGCTCCTGACGGACGCGTGCCCCTCCGATCGACGGACCCGTTCCGGCGGTCGGCCGACTCCGGCCCGCCCCGCGGCGGGCCGGAGGGGATGCGGGTATCGTCCGTCCCCATTGACGGATCGCGATCGGGGGCTCGGCGGGATGAGTGACGGCATCGGCGGCGGCGTCGTGCTCGGCGGCCGGTACCGGCTGATCGCGCAGGTGGGCGCCGGCGGGATGGCCGTCGTGTGGCAGGCGCACGACCAGGTCCTGGCCCGCGATGTGGCGGTGAAGATCCTGGCCGCGCACTACGCCGGAGACCCGCGGTCACGTCACCTCGTGCGCCGGGAGGCCCGGACCGCGGCGGCGCTGTCGCACCCCAACATCGCCCAGGTGTACGACTACGGCGAGGCCGTCGTGGGCGGCGAGACCGTGCCGTACGTGGTGATGGAGCTGATCCGGGGCACGACACTGAGCCGGCGGCTCCAGGAGGGGCCGCTGCTGCCCGGGCGGGCGATGCAGGTGTGCGCCGAGGTCGCCGCCGCCCTGGCCGCCGCGCACGCCGAGGGGCTGGCGCACCGCGACATCAAGCCGGGCAACGTCATGCTCGCGGCGACCGGCGTCAAGGTGGTCGACTTCGGCATCGCCGCCGCCGTCCGGCCGCCGCGGGCCGGCGCCGAGGACTTCGAAATCTACGGCACGCCTGCCTACCTGGCCCCCGAACGGCTGCTGTACGACGCGGTCGAGCCCGCGTCGGACGTGTACGCGCTCGGCGTGCTGCTCTACCGGCTCCTCGCCGGGCGGTCGCCGTGGACCAGCGAGACGACGACGCAGATGCTGACCGCGCACGTCTACGTGGAACCGGCTCCGCTGCTACCGATGTACCAGGTGCCCGAGCATGTGACCGCCCTCTGCAACCGCTGCCTGGCCAAGGACCCGGCCGACCGGCCGAGCGCCCGGGAGGTGGCGGCTCTCCTCGCCCAGGCCGCAGGGCTGCCCATGCCTGCCCCCGAGCCGCCCGCCACGACCCCGGCCGTCGCTCCGCCCGCCATGACCCCGGCGGTTGCTGTCCCCCGGCCGTCGCCGCGCGAGGGGCGCAAGCGCGTGGTGGCCGGGACGGCCGCTCTGGCACTGGCCATGGCCGCCGCGGCCGCGGTGTGTCTCTACGCGTCCGCGCGGGAGCACCGCCCGTCACCACTCACGTCGTAAGGTGG
>CAKUMG010000280.1 GCA_934667465.1 uncultured Actinoplanes sp.
ACCACCCAGCTGCCGAAGATCTGCATGGAGCTGGGCCGGGGCGTCCGCGGGCTGATCGGGCACACCCAGCCGCGCCGGCTCGCGGCCCGGACCGTGGCGGAGCGGATCGCGGAGGAGCTGAAGACCGGGCTCGGGCAGACCGTCGGCTTCAAGGTCCGGTTCACCGACCAGGTCAGCGACGCCTCGATGGTCAAGCTGATGACGGACGGCATCCTGCTGGCCGAGATTCAGAACGACCGGAACCTGACGCAGTACGACACGCTGATCATCGACGAGGCGCACGAGCGCAGCCTCAACATCGACTTCATCCTGGGCTACCTGCGGCAGCTGCTGCCCCAGCGCCCCGACCTCAAGCTGATCATCACCTCGGCGACGATCGAGACGCAGCGCTTCGCCGAGCACTTCGCCGACGCCTCCGGCCAGGCGGCGCCGGTCATCGAGGTGTCCGGCCGGACCTATCCCGTCGAGGTGCGCTACCGGCCCCTGATCATCGAGGCCGGGGAGGACGAGCGCGAGGAGCCGGTCGACCTGGTCGACGGCATCGCGGAGGCGGTCGACGAGCTCGGGCGCGAGTCCAGCGGCGACATCCTCGTGTTCCTCGCCGGCGAGCGGGAGATCCGGGACACCCAGGACGCGCTCGCCGACCGCGAGCTGCGGGGCACCGAGGTGGTCCCGCTGTACTCGCGGCTGTCGGCCGCCGACCAGCACAAGGTCTTCGCCCCGCACACCGGACGGCGGATCGTGCTGGCCACCAACGTCGCCGAGACGTCGCTGACCGTGCCCGGCATCCGCTACGTGATCGACCCCGGCACCGCCCGCATCTCGCGTTACAGCAGCCGGCTCAAGGTGCAGCGGCTGCCGATCGAGGCGGTCTCGCAGGCCAGCGCCAACCAGCGCAAGGGCCGCTGCGGGCGCACGTCCGACGGCATCTGCATCCGGCTCTACTCGGAGGAGGACTTCGAGGGCCGCCCCGAGTTCACCGAGCCGGAGATCCTGCGCACCAACCTGGCCTCGGTCATCCTGCAGATGACCAACCTGGGCCTCGGCGACCTGACGAAGTTCCCGTTCATCGACCCGCCGGACAAGCGCAACGTCACCGACGGCATCAAGCTCCTCGAGGAGCTCGGTGCGCTCGAGAGGTCGAAGCTGACGCCGATGGGCCGCCGCCTGGCCGCGCTGCCCGTCGACCCGCGGCTCGCCCGCATGGTCATCGAGGGCGGGGCGCAGGAGTGCACCGCCGAGGTCATGGTCATCGCCGCGGCCCTGTCCATCCAGGATCCGCGCGAGCGGCCGGTCGACAAGCAGCAGCAGGCCGACGAGAAGCACGCCCGGTTCACCGACAAGGAATCGGACTTCTTCTCGTACCTCAACCTGTGGCGTTACCTGCGCGAACGGCAGCGCGAGCTGTCCGGCAACCAGTTCCGCCGGATGTGCCGCACGGAATTCCTGAACTACCTCCGCGTACGCGAATGGCAGGATCTTTATTCGCAGCTCCGGCAGGTCGCGACCCGCCAGCTCGAGCTGACCGTCACCGAGGACGACGAGAGCGTGCCGGAGGCGCAGCGGCTGCACACCGCGCTGCTGTCGGGCCTGCTCAGCCACATCGGCCTCAAGGACACCGACAAGCGCGAATACCTCGGCGCGCGCGGCGCCAAGTTCGCGATCTTCCCGGGCTCGGCGCTGTTCAAGAAGCAGCCGCGCTGGGTCATGTCCGCCGAGCTGGTCGAGACCTCCCGGCTCTGGGGCCGGGTCAACGCCCGCATCGAGCCCGAATGGGCCGAGAAGCTCGCCCCGCACCTGGTGAAACGCAGCTACAGCGAGCCGCACTGGGAGAAGAAGCAGGGCGCGGTCATGGCCTACGAGAAGGTCACGCTGTACGGCCTGCCGATCGTGCCGCGGCGCAAGGTCGGCTACAGCAAGGTCGACCCCGTGGTGTCGCGCGAGCTCTTCATCCGGCACGCGCTGGTCGAGGGCGACTGGGAGACGCACCACCCGTTCTTCGCCGAGAACGCCACGCTGCTCGCCCGCATCGAGGAGATCGAGAACCGGGCCCGCCGCCGCGACATCATGGTCGACGACGAGACGGTCTTCCAGCTGTACGACGCCCGGATCCCCGCCGAGGTCGTCTCCGCCCGGCACTTCGACTCCTGGTGGAAGAAGGCGCGTCACCAGGAACCGAAGCTGCTCACGTTCACCCGCGAGATGCTGGTCAACCAGGGCCGCGACGGGGTGGACCCGGGCGCCTACCCCGACGCGTGGCTCGCCGGCGGGGTCCGGTTGCCGCTGAGCTACCAGTTCGAGCCGGGCAAGCAGGCCGACGGCGTGACCGTGCGGGTGCCGCTGCCGCTGCTCAACAAGCTCGACGCCGACGACTTCGGCTGGAACGTCCCGGGGCTGCGCAAGGAGATCATCGTCGCGCTGATCCGGGCGCTGCCCAAGCACCTGCGCACCAGCTTCGTGCCCGTGCCGGACTGGGCCGACGCGGTGCTCGGGCGGATCCCGGCCCGCCGCGGCGCACTGCCGGACGCGGTCGGCGACGAGCTGCGCCGGCTCACCGGCACGATCGTGCCCCGCGACGCGTGGCGCCCCGACCAGGTGCCCGACCATCTGCGGATCAACTTCCGGGTGGTGAGCGAGGAGGGCCAGGTCGTCGGCGAGGGCCGCGACCTCGAGGTGCTGCGCGCGTCGCTCGCCCCGAAGGTGCAGGCCACCATCTCGGCGGCGGCCGGTGACATCGAGCGGCGCGGGATCACGACCAACGACTTCGGCACGCTCGCCCGGACGGTCAAGCAGGTCCGCGGCGGCTACGAGGTCACGGTCTATCCGGCGCTGGCCGACGCGAAGGACAGCGTCGCGGTGCGGGTCTTCGAGACCGAGGCCGAGCAGCGGGAGGCGATGCGGGCCGGCACCCGGCGCCTCTTGCTGCTCACGCTGCCGCCCGCGGCCCGCTACCTGCAGGGGCGGCTCGACAACCGGGCCAAGCTGGAACTGTCGCGCGGAAACCCGTACCGGTCGATCGCCGATCTTCTCGACGACTGCGCGGGTGCCGCCGTCGACCGGCTCGTGCAGGACGCGGGCGGGCCGGCCTGGTCCTCGGAGGCGTTCACCGCGCTGCGCGACGAGGTCCGGGCCGACCTGGTGGACGCGACCGCCAACGTGGTCACGCAGGTGCAGGCCGTGCTCGCGACCGCGTACGAGGTGGGTCAGCGGCTCGGCACGACCCGGGACCCGTCGCTGGTCCCCGCGCTGGCCGACATCCGCGCTCAGCTCAAGGGCCTGGTGTATGCGGGGTTCGTGACCGAGACCGGCTGGCGGCAGCTGCACCACCTGCCGCGCTATCTCAAGGGCATCGCTTACCGGCTCGACCGGCTCGGCGGCACCGTCGCGCGCGACCGCCAGCTGATGGGGCAGCTCCACGAGATCGAGCGGGAATATCAGGAGTTGCGCGCCGAGCTGCCCCGGGGCGGCCCGGCGGAGGAGGGGCTGCGCGAGATCCGCTGGATGATCGAGGAACTGCGCATCAACTTCTTCGCGCAATCGCTCGGTACGGCCTATCCGGTGTCCGATAAGCGAATTTTCAAGGCCATGGACGGGCTACCCGGCTAAGCGTTCTGTCCCTTTCGCCCCCTCGCGTCTCCCGATCATGGGACCGTGAAGAACGATGGCGGCGGGAGAGGCGACGGCGGAGGCGGGCGAGCGCGGTGGCGCTGCCCGCCCCTGGTGGTTGTTGTACCTGACCGCTCTTCTGGCGGTCGCGGTGGCGATGCCGTTCGTCCGCGACGTCGGCGCCCGCAACGCGATCGAGCTGGCCTGCGCCACGACCGTCATCCTCGCCGTGGCGTCCGGCCTGCGTCTGCACCGCCCGCGGCACCCGCTCGGCTGGCGCATGCTGCTGGCGGCGGTCGCCTACACCGTGGTCAGCAATGTTCTCTGGCCGGTGCTGGAGGCGGCCGGCGTCATCGACGGGTCGTCGGTCACGGAGCTGTTCTACTTCACGACCTACCCGGCCCTCGGCGCCGCCCTCGCCGTCCTGCCCGTGCAGGGCCGGCGGCGCCTGCGATTCGCCGGCTACACCGAGGCGGGCATCATCGCCGGCGGCGCCGCCGTGGTCTGGTGGACGCTGCTCGTCGACCCGCTGGTGCTCGACCCGGGCCGGCTGCCGGAGCGGATCCATGTCGTCGCGTTCCCCATGCTCGACATGCTGCTCTTCGCCCTGGGCCTGCGGCTGCTGCTCATCGGTGGCGTCCGGTCGCCTGCCTACCTGCTGATCGCCGGGATGACCGGTGCGCTGCTGACCGCCGACACCGCCATGTTCATCACCTCCGTCGCCGGGGCCACCCCGCCCATGGTCAGCGAGGTCTGCTGGGTGCTCTCCAACGCGCTGCTCGGCGCGGCGGCCCTGCACCCGTCGATGAGGCTCGCCCCGCCGGTGCAGGCCGACGCCGAGGTGCTGGACGACATCGGCTCCTCGCGGATCTACATCGCGACGGTGGTCGCGACGCCGATCCTGACCGCCCTCTTCCTGGTACGGGAGGTGGAGGACCGGGCGCTCTCGGTGTTCGACGTCATCGTGCCCATGGCGGCCACCACGCTGACCTGCGCGCTGGTGGTCAGCCGGATGCGGCAGATCAACCAGGTCGCCCGCCGGCACGCGGACGCGCTGGGCGCGTCGCTGAGCAAGGAGGCGGAACTGCGGCGCGAGCTGCGCCGGCAGGCCCAGCACGACAGCCTGACCGGGCTGCCGAACCGCGACGTCCTGTACGAACGGATCACCGCCGCGCTGGCCGGGCTGCGCGCGGGCGCGCTGGTCGTCGTGGACCTCGACAACTTCAAGCAGGTGAACGACCGGTTCGGCCACGCCGTCGGCGACGACCTGCTGGTGGCGGCCACCGGGCGGCTGCGCGAGGTCGTGCCCGCTGGCCAGCTGCTCGCGCGCCTGGACAGCGACGAGTTCGCGGTGGTGCTCGAGGACCGCGGGCTCGACGAGTGCGTACGGGTGGCGGAGCACCTGCTGTCCGCGATGCGCCGGCCGCTGACCGTCCAGGCGCACGAGCTGTTCGCGCCGGTGAGCGCCGGGCTGCGCCTCCTCGACCCGGACCTGCTCACCGGGGATGTGCTCCGGGACGCGTACATGGCGCTGCACGCGGCCAAGGAGTCCGGCCGCGATCAGCTCACGCTCTTCGACGCCGCGCTGAGCGAGGAACGGCTCGCCGCCGGTCGCACGGTCGAGCGGCTGCGCGGCGCCGTCGAGCGCGACGAGCTGATCGTCTACTACCAGCCGCTGGTCCGGCTCGCCGACGAGCGGATGGTCGGCGTGGAGGCCCTCATCCGCTGGCAGCCCGCGGGCGAGCCGATGATCCCGCCGGACCGCTTCATCCCGGCCGCCGAGGACAGCGGGCTGATCGTGCCCATCGGCGAATGGGTGCTGCGCCGGGCGTGCGAGGTCGTCGCGGGCTGGCACCGGCGGGGTCACGCCGCCGCGGTGTCGGTCAACGTCTCCCCGCGCCAGCTGCGCGAGCCGGACTTCGCCGCACAGGTCCTGGCCGCCCTGCGCGACTCGGGGCTGGCACCGGCCTCGCTGATCCTGGAGATCACCGAGGGTGTGCTGGTCGACTCGGGTACGGTCACCGAGCAGGCCATCCGGACGCTGCGCGCGCACGGGGTGCGGGTGGCGATCGACGACTTCGGTACGGGGTACTCGTCGCTCGCGTACCTGCGCGACCTCCCGATCGATCACATCAAGATCGACAAGTCGTTCATGCCCGAGCCGGGGTCCGAGGACCCGGTCCCGCGCACCATGATCAAGGCGATCGTGGACCTGGCGGCCGGGTTGGAGCTGGGGACCATCGCCGAGGGGGTGGAGACGCCTGCTCAGGTGGAGTTGTTGCGGTCGCTGGGGTGTGAGCGGGCTCAGGGGTTCCATTTCTCGCGGCCGGTGCCGGCGGAGGAGGCGCTCGCGCTGCTGCTTGCGGGGCAGTTCTCGTCGGTCTCCCCGCGGGGGTCCGCGCTGTCTTCGTGACGGTCCGTGCTTCTGCGCGGCGGCCCGCGCTCTCCATGTGACGGTCCGTGCTTTCTGCGCGGCGGCCCGTGCTTTCTTCGCGGCAGACCGCTTTCTCTCAGCGGCGGTCCGCTCTTCGGCCGCGGCGGTCTGCTTGAAGCGGTGCGTGGGTGGGTAGGGGGCGTGTCATGACTGCTCAGAGGCCCTTTTCCGGCGGTGCGGGGTGCGCTGTGGGTGCGCTCGGGTGCCGTTCGGTTACCCCGCCGACATCCGCCCCGCGGAAGGCTTAGCGTTCTCGCCATGACGAACGAATTCCTCGCCTTCGCCCCGGTTTCCACCGCTCCCGCCGCCGACCCGGCCCGCGCGCTCCTGGACGAGATGATGGCGCGGGTGGGCGTCGACGGCCTGGCCGCCGCGCTCGGCGACGCCGGCCTGCTCGCCCAGGTCGACCAGCACGCGGCCGCCGTCCGCGACGCCCTGCACGACGCGGGCCGCGCGGTCGACGCCGCGGGGCTGGCCGCGTACGCGAAGTCGATCGTCGCCGCCGCCAAGCGGATGGGGCGTCCGGTGCCGGAGCCCGGCCACGCCTACATCTCGGGCACGGCGTGGCTGACCGCCGAGTGGCACCTGATGCGGCTCGTGGCCGTCTGCATGATCGCGGAGTCGGCCGGTCTGCTGTAAGACCTGGCCGAAACGCTGATCCTGTCGGCTTTACTGGTGATTTGGGCGGAATTACCGTTTCGTGCATGCGACTCACCGCCTCGTTCCTCCCCTCGCTCGTCGTGTCTCCACTCACCGGGTCTGCTGAGCTTCGGCGCTCCGCCGGGCTTGCTGCTGCCGGGCTGGTCTCGTCGGGGCTCGCCGCTGCGGGGCTGGTCGCTGCCGGGCTCGTCGTCTCGGTTCCCGCTGCTGCTTCTGCGGCCCCTTCCAACACTGCCGCCGCTGCTCCTGATGCTGCTGCGGCCTCTTCCAACGCTGCCGCCTCTGCTCCTGCTGCTTCTGCGGCCTCTTCCAACGCTCCGGGTGACGCTCCGGTCACGGTAGCCAGCTACACGTTCGACACGGGCACCGTCACAGGTGGGCGGGTTGCCGACCGTTCCGGGCGTATTCATACGGGCGCTGCCGTCCTGATCAAGATAATCCTGGATCGTTGCAATGAAC
>CAKUMG010000281.1 GCA_934667465.1 uncultured Actinoplanes sp.
GTCGAAGGGGCGGCTCATCCCGTCATCGACATGGAGGTGCCGGTCATGGCGGCGTGACCCAGCGGTAAGGCGAGGCGGTGCGCCCCGACTCGGGACGCACCGCCTCGCTCGCCGTTACTGGATGCGAAGCCTGCCAAACGTCCCCCGATCTCGCCGTACAAACTGGTGAAGGTCGGGGTTGTTCGACGTAGGCCGATCCTGGGAGCGGGGCCGGACTCGCTCATCGCGAGCTCGCGGCACCGCCTATGCCGTGCTCGACGAGGGCGGTGCCGAGCGGGTCGGACGAGCCGCCCCGTCCTCACCGGTAGTCTCACATCAGGTCCTGGCGGACGAGGTCGGTGTCCGATCTCGTCCAGGACGCCGTGGTGGTCGCTCGCGCCGTTCGGGGCGTCCAGGAGCTCGTACCGTACGAGGGGCGATTGCGGACGCCGTCACACGGCGCGGGTATGCGTACCGCCAGGGTCTCATCGTGTCCCGGATCGTGCTGCCCTGGTCCGTTGGAGGTGCGCGCGGGGCCGGGACGGCGTACATGCCGAGGTCGGCCATGGCCTCGCCCGAGCGCTACCCGGGCACACAGAGCCGTCAGTGAAGAGCGCGGTCCCCCGTAAGAGGCGCCGCGCATCAGTCGGCGGCTTCACCAGTGGGAACGCGGTCCAGGAGAGTCCCGGCGCCTGCGGCCGACGATGATCCAGGCCGGATTGACGCCCGGCGTCGACTGGTGCTCTTCGACCCGCAGTTGGGGCGCTGTGGTGCTCTTGAGTTTTACAGCAAGTCCAGGCAGGAGACGCGTGTGGAGCCGGTAAGGCTCCTTCGCTGGCCATAAAGCCTCTCTCCAAGCGGCTCGGCGACGCTTTGCTGGGACCGAAAGTTGAGCGGCAGATCCGGCAGGTCTGCTCCGACGCGATTCGTAAGGTTTTGCTTGCAGAACCTCAGGCTGGCTGGGTGAAGGCATTGAGCTCGGCCAGGCTAACCTTCTTCGGCTTCACCGGACCGACGAGCAGTGGCAGATCGCATTCGATGGGGCTGATGCTCAACACGGACAGTGTCGGTCTTAGCCCGACCGGCCGGAGACGGTGTTCTACCAGGGCGTCGGCAACGACGGCAGCTCACCGACGGTGTACCGCGGACGCCGGTCGATGCGCCCACGGGTCAGGTGGTAGAGGGCGGAGCGCAGGGGAGCCCGTCCCGATCGCCGGCCGAGGTCGGTGAGCGCCTGGATCCTCAGCCGGGCAAGGTCATGCTCGAGCCCCACTCACGATTCCCTTCCGTCTGCTGTGCGTATCGCACAGCCGGCGAAGAGCAGCTGCGCGTTGAAAGGCAGGATCAACCGGTGCCACGACCGGCTCGACGGCCGCGGTGATGACGTAGACGCTCGGTTTCCGCGTCAATGATGCGTTCTTGATCGACTTCGCTGATCTCGTAGTCGACGATGCTGGGGTCGATCGCGCTGCTGTGAGATCTTTTCGCGTCGCTGTCGTGCGCGTACGCCCGGAACAGTCTGCGCTTGTCGTGCAGTATCACCTCGAGGTGCTCGTCTACGGAGTCTTTGGCCAGCAGACGGTAAACCTGCACGGAGCGGGCCTGCCCCATCCGGTAGACACGACGAATGGCCTGTTCTTCGGTCGAAGGCTTGAGCGCGGGCTCGGCCAGTACGACCACGGATGCGGCTTGCAGGTTGATGCCTTCACCGATCGCTTCGATCTGCCCGATCAGCACGAAGTGTCCGTGGTGTGCGGTGAAGCGTTCGATGGCTTCCTGGCGGCGACCGGCCGCGGTGGCGCCGGTCAGCACCATTTGAGGTGAGTCGGCCAAGGCAGCCGATATCGCGGCGATGACATCCAGGAACTGGGAAAAGACGACGACTTTCCAGCCCTCGGCGGCCGACTGGGCCACGATGTCACGCAGCCGGTCGATCTTGGCGGTGACGCTGCCGGCAGGGGCGTAGGCAGCCCTGCGTATATCGATGAAGTGCCGGCGAGCGACCGCATCGGCGTACACGCGCGCTTCGGCGGTGTCGAGCTCGACCCAGTCGTTCTCCTCGACCAGTTCCGGAAGCTCCCGCAGCACATCTTCCTGATTGCGCCGCAGGTACACCTGCGCGACGCTTTGACGGAACCGCACCGGGTCGACGAAACCACGGTCGCGGGGGATAAGCGTGTTTGCCAGCTCAGGATTCAGGTACCGCACGAGGTTGCGGAACTCGCTGACACGATTTTCCATAGGCGTGCCGGTCAGCAGCATGATCCGGTCGGCGCGGTGCGTCAACGCGGCGACGTCCTGCGATTGTTGTGCGCCCGGGTTCTTGATCCGGTGTGCCTCATCGACGACGAGAAGGTCTACCCGGAACGTCGGCGGCATGTTGAAGGTGCGCAGCATCCGGTAGGTCGTCACGGCGATACCCCCGCCGGCCACCCACGACCGTAGGACCTCGTCGCGGCCCGGGCCGTGAATCTTCAGAGCCGTCAGCCGGCTGTGCGCTTGAAACTCCATCAGCCAGTTGAGCAGCACGCTGGCCGGCACGACGACCAGGCACGTCCGCGTGCCACGGCGTGCCAGGTGGGCCATGACGGCGATCGCCTCGACCGTCTTGCCCAGACCCATCTCATCGCCCAGGATCGACCGGCCCCGGGAGAGCGCGTACTGGGCGCCGAACACCTGATACGCGCGTAGCCGCACCGTCAGCAACGTGACGTCGAGGGTGATCTGCCCGGCGGCGTCCGCGACCGCCTGCGGCACTTGACCGGTCTCAGCTGCACCGGTAGCTGTTTCACCGCGCACATAGGCCAGGAGCGTCTGGTAGGCGGCGGCCGCGTGTACGTAGTCGCTCCAGATCTCGGCGTCCGGTGCGCTGTGCGCCTGCTCCTGCGCCGCCTGGATGTCGGTCAAGGCGGCATCGACCGCCGTGGTGTCCGGATCGGACAGCAGGGCTTCGAGCTGGCGTAATGCTTGCTGGTCGGCGTCCTTGGTGGCGTCGCTGGCGAACAAGCGCCGCCAGCGGCTGCCCCCGGGCCGTGCGGCTGCGATCGCTGGCGGAAGCCGGTCGAGCAGACGCTGGCGTGCCTCGTCGATCCCGGCGACCGTACGCAAAACCGTGATCAGTGCCCGAAGCCCTCGCAGCAGCGCGGTGTGTTCCTGCGAGGGCCGGCTCGCGTCCAGGCGCACGACCGTCTCGGCGGTGACCGAGGCGGCCGCCTGTTCCGCCGCGGCCGTGACCGCCGTAGCCAATCGCTGCGCCACACCTCGCACTGTCTGCAAGCGATGCACGCCTGCTTGCAGAACGGACCACACCGTCGCGTAGCCGGCCTCCCGAAGCGCCTTCGTGCCGCGCAGGCCCGGTGCGAACGAGGTGAGCTCACCGACCGGCATCTGCTCGAGGCGCTGCTGCACCAGCATCTGGTGCAGCCGGGCGTACTCCTGCTGCACGGGTACGGCCAGCTGCTGCGGGAGATCCCCCAGCCACCGCACATCGCGGAGCAGGCCTTCAGCAGCAGCCACCGACTGACGCGCCTCACGCCCACCGACAGCCTCGGCGACGCCAGGGCCGGCGGTTGTCACTGGCCGTGCCGATCGACGATCCGCATCACCAGCGCGGTGCCGTCATTGCCCACGGACACGGCCTCGCCGCTCAGACGCCGGCCACGGGCATGCCACCATTGCCGCAGAATTCCGGCGCGGCGCTGATAGGCCAGGAACCGGCCCTCGGTGAGGTCGCGATGAAGCTGGCGTTCGACGCCGCGGAAGACCTCCAGGGTGGTGCCGTCGGGTAGCGGCATCCGGAAGCTGGTGCCCGTGATGACCGGCCCTCGAGGCAGCGTCATCGTCGCGCCCCTGCTGTCCGGCCAATCCTCTTCCAGCCCGGGGATCATGTTGGCGTCGAATCCGCGTTGCCGCGGCGTCAGGTAGTGAGCTGCCGCGGAGCTGTCGCCCGCGTACATCAGCACCTTGGCGGCGGTCGAGCGGGCCAGCACCTGCGTGAACCATCCGTTGCGCTCGGAGGGGATGGAGTACGGCGCCGGCGGCTCCGGCTCGACCTCGCCGTCAGCGGAGCCGGGCTCCGGGCCGCCTGCTGCCCCTGACGGTGACGCGGTGGCCGGGGCGGCCGGTGACCAGTCGAGTTGCTCAGGCTCGCGGGCCAGCAGAGCGTCAAGCTCTTCCTCGCTGCCGTCCCACAGTTCGTCATCACCCGGCGGATCCAGGACGTACGAGGTGATCCCGTTACGGCTGAGCCGGGAACCGACCATCAGCCCGTACAGGCGCCGACGCCCGATCGCCACGGTGCGCAGCTGCAGGCACGCCGTTCCGAGCTGCTCGATGACGTGGCGGCGGCTCTGATGGGTTCCCTTGCATTCGAGCACGACCACGCGAACCTTGCCGTGGTGCCGGCCGATCAAGAAGTAGTCCGGACGCTTCTTGGTCTCCGATGTGTTGATCACATCTTCGCCCGGCAGCTCATCGACGTAGCCTGCCGCCAGCGCAACGTCGGCGTCCACCACCCTGAAGTCGCACCCCGGATGGCGCCGGCCCAGCACGGCTCGTGTCACCACCAGGGCGAGGCCGACCCCGAGCTGCTCGGATTGGGCGACTTTGTGGTGGTGCACCACGTCCGTGGCTGCGTAGTCGGTCAGCGACAGCAGCCCACGATGGGTGTGCTGCAGCGTCGCACAGTACCGCACGTGCGCCCACAGCTGCGCCACCTCCCGAAACGGGGAGTGGCTCAGGAAGGTCGTCGCGACGCCGAGCTCCCGAAGCACGTCCGCGGCCCTGATCCTGAGCAGGCCCGGCACGTCGACGGGGGAGGGGCTCTTCAACAGTGTTCCGGCGCCGGACTCGGCCTGAGCTTGCTTCGCCTTTGCCTCCACGTCGTACGCCAAGCTGGTATCGGACGAAACCTGCAGAGTCGCGGGCCTTGCCAGCTCGCGCAGGACGGGGCTGATGTCCAATACACCCTCCGAGGGCAACCGGGACACAACCCGCTCACCATAAACGCGTCACCACGAAGAGCGACATGATGAGTACATATAGTGACAATGGTCTATGGTTTGCGTCTATCCTCCTTGCCGAAACCTCTCGACTGTGCTCCATCTGCATGCCGGTCTCTGTGGGACGGTCACCAGGGAGTCGCAGAGACGCCCCCGGGGTCGCGTTAAGGAAGCTTTGAGGAACGCTTGCTCAGCGTCATGAACTGCTGCCACGTCATTACTCGTACATCTCGGCACAGGCAGTACCGAGACGAAGAGGAGCCGTGCATGTATCGACGCGGAGTCAGTAGCCGGGCGCGCAAGCTGGTGCTTGGAGGTGCCGCCGCAGCGCTGCTCGGCTCGGCTCTCGCAGTCAGCACGGGGATGGGCCAGGCTGCCGAACAGAGCAACGCCGGAGCCAGCTCCGGCAGCATTGACGCTTTGGTGCCGGCGCTGGGTTTCAGCCCGGGCGATCCGAACGCTACGGCCGACCGTGTGGGCCCCACGGGGGTGAACGTTCCCGGTCGCTGCCCGCCCACTCAAGCCCAGGTGAACGCGCAGGTGGCGCTGAAAAACGCGGACCTTCCGGGTGGAACGGACCTTGAAAGCCGCATTCAGCGTTTTGAAAAGACCTTGTCGGCGATTCAGGATTTGAAATGTCCCGCATCTTCCACGACTTTGCTGGGTCGCTTGAATTCGTTGACCGCGTTGCGCGCAGACGCGGACCGTGATGACGTCCTGCGTGATTTGGATTTGAACGAAACCCCAGCGGGATGAAGCCGCAGGGAATAAGGTGCCGCCAAACCTGATCCACCGCACGGAACCGCCTCGCCGGAGGCCCTCACACCACGGGGGTCTCCGGCGCGTTCGTGTGTGGGCCATGCGCGCGGTGATCTTCGGCTACTTCGGCACGCTGGCCGGCCCCGGCGCTGAGGAGTATCGCGAGCCCTTCGTGCACCGCACCGGCGAGCTGCTCGGCGGCTGCCGGCCACGGTTCTGGGAGGCACTGGCCGGGAGCTTCGGCGAGCGCACCATCGGGTTCCACGGCGGGACGGAGAGTCCGCTGAGTGCGGTGGCGCTTTCGTGCGGAGCGAACCTGGCATCCGCCCAGCTCCCGTCGCGCTCGCGTATCACCGGAGCAGTCATGCCCGACTCCGCAAGCCGGGGCACGACGCGCGCACACCTGGCACACGGTAGGTCACGCGCTCAGCGGCCGTGCATCAGCAGAACCGGCCGCCATCTCCGCCACTCCTCGTAGGCGATGGAGAGGGCCGCAAACTAGCCTCACTCGGATGCGTATTCCTGCCGCCGCGTGTGGGGCTGTCGGCTCTCAATAACGCAGGTTGGCAGTATGGCGCACTGCGAGCCTTACGGGCCGACCTCGATGCCGCCGACGTGGAGCCGTGGCAGGCGTAGGTGGCCAGCCACCGTCGCCGTACAGCTCGACTACCGGAGGGGCACAGACCCGGCCAGTGGTTGCCGCCTGACCGTAGCCCTCGGGCTGGGAGCGGCGGGGCTGGCTCCGGCCGGCGCACCGGCCGCGACGATAACCATTACAGTCGCATTCGTGAGCGCAGATCAGGGTCTTGTCCGGGTGTCCGATTCGTTCGGCGTACGCCGAAGCCGAGCCGGACTGATCCTCGCGGATGACGGGACGAACTACCAGGTCAAGTGGGATGACACCGATGAGGAAGAGCTTGTTCCACGGGGCGCCGGCGTTCACGTCGCGACGAGGGCCTCGCTGCGTTTCCTGGCGCTGTCCGACTCCCGGCTGTTCCACGCCGTCTTCGCCCAAGAGCCCCTCGCGGTGGTTCTCCACCTGTTGGCCGAGTCGTCGGTTCCGCTGAACGTGCGAGAGATCCGGGAGCGTCTGGCCGAGCTCGGTCTCCGGAACGAGACCTGGGCCCGGCACGGGCCCCGCGCGCTGGCGGTTCTGCCCAAGTGGCCCGATGTCGTCCGACGGCAGAAGGGCGACACTCTGGCCTACGCCTGGGTGGGGGACGACCTTCCCGAACTCCCGTCAGAGGCCGAGCCTGAACCGGAGCCGGCACCTACGCCCGCGCCTGTGTCGAAGCCCGCTCCTTCTCCCGCCAAGCCGATCGCGGCTGCGACACCGGCCGAACCGGCGGTGCCGTCCGCCGAGCGCCTTCGTCGCCAGATGAGCGCCGCGCGGAACCTCGGCGAGGTCGCTCGCCTGCTC
>CAKUMG010000282.1 GCA_934667465.1 uncultured Actinoplanes sp.
CCGTACGGGTCGGGGCCGTCGCCGTCGTAGCCGCTGAGGAACAGCAGTCCCTCCTGCAGCGGCGACAGCGGGAGCACGTCTGCGATCTCGGCCTTCATCGGTTCGCCCACCTTGCCTGGAGCTTGGCCAGCCGGGACTCGTTCAGCCCGGCCAGGGACACGTCGCCGACGGTGAGCCGGCGGGCGCCGGGGTCGGCTTGCGCGAGGGCGCGCAGGGCGCGGAACCACAGGTCCGCGAGCCGGTCGACGTCGGCCTCGGCGAACACCTGCCCGGCGTAGGCCCAGGTGGCCCGCAGGTCGGAGCCGAGGGCGGTGACGTCGACGGTCAGGGTGTGCTCGGCGGTCCGCTCGTCGTCGTAGGTGCCGCCGAGCCCGCCGATCGGCCGCCAGTCGTCCTGTTCGGAAGGTGAGCCACCGAGGCGGCCGAGGTAGTTGAAGGCGATGCCGGGGCGGGGTGAGCCGGCCAGGGGCGCCTGGGGGGTGAGGTCGCGCAGGAGGCCGTAGCCGATGCCGCGGTCGGGGACGGCGCCGAGCGATTCGCGGACGGCGGCGACGGCGCGGGCGGCGGCCGCGGGGTCGCGTTCGGCCTCGTCGAGGGTCACGCCCGCGGCCGGGAGGCGTACGGGATAGGCGGTGGTGAACCAGCCGATCGTGCGGGAGAGGTCCGCGCCGGGGACCAGGTCCTGCTGGCGGCCGTGGCCCTCCAGCTCGACGACAGGATCCGCTTCCGAGAAATGGGCACCTAGTGCGAGGCCCAGCGCGGTGAGCAGGACGTCGTCGACGCGGGCGCGCAGCCGGTCCGGGACCTCGCCGAGCAACGGCTCAGCATCGGGCAGGGTGCGGATGAGCGATCGCGTGGCGCCGAAGGTGTCGCGGCCGGGGACGGGCCGCGGCACCTTGGTCACGGCGGCGATCGAAGACCAGTACGGGAGCTCTGCGCGCTTGGCCTCGGCGAGCGCGGGCAGGGCGGCGGTCCAGCGGCGCAGTGACGTCGGGACCGGGCGCAGCCGCGGTTCCCGGCCCGCGTGGATCGCCGTGTACGCGGATTCGAGGTCCGGCAGCAGGATGCGCCACGAGACGCCGTCCATGACGAGGTGGTGCACGAGCAGCAGCAGCTCGGGGCGGTCGCCCTCGACGAAAGCCGCGCTCACCATCCGCCCGGCGGCCGGGTCGAGCCCTTCCCGGGCCGTCGCGTAGGCCGCGTCCCGGTCCGGGACCCGGTGCAGGACAACGGGTTCCGTGCCGTCCGGGATGGTGATGGCGTCGCCGACGCGGGCGCGCAGGGCGTCGTGGTGGGCCACGACCGCGGTGAGGGCCGAGGCCAGGGCCGCGGGGTCGGTGCCGGGCGGCAGGCCGATCAGCATGGACTGGCCGTACTTCGCGACGGCCGGGTCCGAGGTCAGGAAGCGGTGCATGATCGGCGTGGGCGCGAGCTCGCCGGCGCCGTCGTCGTGGGTGGCCGCATCGGCGGTGCGGGCGGCGGCGGCGAGGCCGCGGACCGTCGGGTGCTCGAAGATGTCGCGCGGCGAGAGCAGCAGGCCGTGCTCCCGGGCGCGGGCGACGAGCTGGATCGACAGGATGCTGTCGCCGCCGAGCGCGAAGAAGCCCTCGGTGACGCCGACCCGGTCGCGGCCGAGCAGCTCCGCGACGAGCCCGGCCAGCAGTTCCTCGGCCGGGGTTTCCGCCTCGGTAAGAGAGCCGGGGGCAGTGGCGAAGTCGGGCGGCGCGAGCCGGGAGCGGTCGAGCTTGCCGGCGACGCTCAGGGGCAGCGCGTCGAGCTCGACCCAGTGCGACGGGACCATGGATTCCGGGATCGCCTCGGCGGCCGTACGCGCGACGGCAGCCGTGTCGAGCGAGTGACCGACGAGGTAGCCGACGAGGCGGTTCCGGCCGTCCGGGCCGGGGTGGACGGCGACGGCGGCGGCCGTCACGGACGGGTGGGCGAACAGCGCGGCCTCGACTTCGGCCGGTTCGATGCGCAGGCCGCGGACCTTGATCTGCTCGTCGGCGCGGCCCAGGTATTCGAGGAGCCCGGCGGCGTTCCAGCGGGCCAGGTCGCCGGTCCGGTAGAGCCGCTCGCCGGGCGTGAACGGGTCGGCGACGAACCGGGCGGAGGTCAGGGCCGGGCGGGCGAGGTAGCCGCGGGCCAGGCCGGTGCCGCCCAGGTAGAGCTCGCCGGTCGCGCCCGGGGGCACGGGTGCCAGGTCGGGCCCGAGGACGTAGGCGCGCTTGCCGAGGTCGGGCCGCCCGATCGGCAGGACCGCGCCGGGGTGGTCCGGGTCGGCGGGCCACAGCGTCGCGTTGACGGTGTGCTCGGTGGGCCCGTAGCAGTTGAGGAACAGCCGCCCGCGGGCCCAGCGGCGCACGAGGTCGCGGCGCAGCGCCTCGGTGCCGACGAGCATCGTGATCCCGTCCGGCAGGGTGGCGTCGGCGGGCAGCGACGCGACCACCGACGGCGGGATCACCAGGTGGGTGAGCCGCTGCTCGGTGGCGAAGCGGGCCAGGGCGGCGCCGGCGCGGGCGTGCTCGGGCAGGATCACCAGGGTGCCGCCGGAGAGCATGCTCATGGCGAGCTCGGCCACGGTGACGTCGAACGAGTACGACGCGAACTGGCCGAGGCGGGTGCCGGGGGCGCTGCGCGCGGCGCCGCCCATGTTCGCCACCATGGAGGCCAGGCCGCGGTGCGGGACGCCGACGCCCTTGGGGCGACCGGTCGAGCCCGAGGTGTAGATGACGTAGGCGAGCGCGTCGGGGTGGGTAACGCGTACGGGCAGGGGGGTTTCGGGGCCGTCGGCGGTGATCAGCACGCGCGGGATGGTGACACCGGGCAGCGGGGCCGCGTCGACGATCAGGACCGGCTGGGCGTCGTCGAGGACGTGCCGGACGCGGGCGGCGGGGTGGTCGGGGTCGATCGGGAGGTAGGCGGCGCCGGTCTTCGCGACGGACAGCAGCGCGACGACGAAGTCGGCCGAGCGGGGCAACGCGATCGCGACAAGTTTCTCGGGGCCGGCGCCGGCGGCGGTCAGCGCGTGGGCGAGGCGGTTAGAAGCCCGGTCCAGCTCGGCGAACGTGAAGCGGCGGTCGCCGTCCTCGAGCGCGGGCGCGTCCGGGCGAGCCGCGACCTGGTCGGCGAAGAGGGAGGCGAGATCCCTTTCGCCGATAGGAGCATGATCGATGGCCCCGCCCCGGGAAACCTGGGCAAGCTCGGCGTCGGTGAGGACGCCGATGCGGCTGATCGGGACGGTGGGGTCGGCCGTGGCGGCGGTCAGGACTCGGGCGAGGCGATCGAGGAGCGTCGCGGTGGTGGTGTCGTCGAACAGGTCGCGGGCGGTGGTGAGCGACAGGGTCAGGGACCCGCCGGGCTCCTCGGTGACGACGAACGTGAGGTCGAACTTGGCCACGTCGAAGCCCGCGTCGACCGGCTCGGTGCGCAGGCCGGGCAGGCCGAGGTCGCCGTCGGCGGCGTACCGGTGGGTGGTGACGACCTGGAACAGCGGATGCCGGGCGAGCGAGCGGGCCGGGGCGAGCCGGTCCACGAGCCGCTCGAACGGCAGCTCGGCGTGGGCGAACGCGGCCAGGTCGGCGCCGCGGACGCGGGCCAGCAACTCGGCGAACGCCGGGTCGCCGGAGACGTCCGTGCGCAGCACGAGCGTGTTGAGGAAGCAGCCCACGAGGTCGTCGAGGGCCGCGTCGGAGCGCCCGGCGACAGGGGTGCCGAGGGGCAGGTCGGTGCCCGCCCCAAGCTTGCGGAGCAGCACGGCGACGGCGGCCTGCAGCACCATGAACACGGTCGCGTGCTGCCCGGCGGCGAGCGCCCGCACCCGCGCGGCCAGCTCGGCGTCCAGGGGCAGGTGCTCGGTGTGCCCGCGGTACGTGGCGACCGCGGGGCGCGGCCGGTCGTAGGGCAGGGCCAGTTCCTCGGGCAGGCCGCGCAGGGTCTCGGTCCAGTGGGCGAGCTCGTCGCGTTCCACGCCGCCGGCGAGCACGTCGCGTTGCCAGAGCGCGTAGTCGGCGTACTGGACCGGCAGCGGCGTCCAGCGGGGCGCCGAGCCGTCGCGGCGGGCGGCGTAGGCGGTGGCGAGGTCGGTGAAGAGCGGGCGGGCGGACCATTCGTCGGCCGCGATGTGATGCACGACCAGCACGAGGATGTGCTCGTCCGGCGCCAGGCGCAGCACGTCGAGGCGGATCGGGGCCTCGGTCGCGAGCGGGAAGGGCCGGTGCACCGCCGTGTCGATCAGCGCGGGCACGGTGTCCGGCGTGGCGTCGCGGAGGGCGTACGGGATCAGCAGTTGATCGGTGGGGATGACGGCCTGGACCGGGCGGCCGTCGCCGGACGGGTAGCGGGTGCGCAGGATCTCGTGCCGGTCGAGGACGTCGCCGAGGGCGGCGCGCAGGGCGCCGGCGTCGAGCGGGCCGTGCATGCGGGCGGCGAACGGGATGTTGTAGGTCGCCGACGGGCCGTCCATCCGGTCGATGAACCACAGCCGCTGCTGCGCCGCGGACAAGGGCGATTCGCCCGTACGCTCCCCGCGCGCGACCGGCGGCAACCCGGAGCCGCGCTCCCGGCGCGCGATCGCGGCGAGCGCCCGGACCGTCGGCGCCTCGAAGATGTCGCCCAGGGTCAGCGGCACGTCCAGGACGCCGCGCAGCCGGGTGGCGAGCCGCACGGCCAGCAGCGAGTGCCCGCCGAGCGCGAAGAAGTCGTCCGTGGCACTGACCCGCGGCACGTCGAGCAGCTCCGCGAAGACGGCGGCCAGGACCTCCTCGGTGGCGTCGCGCGGCGCCTCGGATCCGGCGGGCGTGGCGACCGGGTCCGGCAGCGCCGCCCGGTCCACCTTGCCGTGCGCGGTGACGGGCAGCTCGTCGAGCACGGTGAGCACCGACGGGATCAGGTGACCGGGCAGCACGTCGGCGAGCCGGGTCCGCAGGTCGGCGCCGGGGGTGCCGGTCACGTAGGCGATCAGACGGTCGTCGCGGGCCACGACGGCGGCGGCCGTGACGCCGGGCTGGGCGGCCAGGGCGGCCTCGACCTCGCCGGGCTCGACCCGGATGCCCCGGATCTTCACCTGGTCGTCGCCGCGGCCGAGGAACTCGAGCGCGCCGCCGGGGCCGCGGCGGACCAGGTCGCCGGTGCGGTAGAGGCGGGTGCCCGCGGGGCCGTACGGGTCGGCGACGAACCGCTCGGCCGTGAGCGCGCCGCGGCCGAGGTAGCCGTGGGCGAGCTGCACGCCGGCGAGATAGAGCTCGCCACCGACGCCGGGCGGCACCGGGCACAGCCGCTCGTCGAGCACGTGGGTGCGGGTGTTCCAGACCGGGTGGCCGATCGGGACACCGCGCTCCGGCACGGTCGTCACGGGCCAGCTCGTCACGTCCACAGTGGCCTCGGTCGGGCCGTACAGGTTGTGCAGGGCGGTGCCGGGGAGCAGGCGCAGGCAGTCGGCGGCGACCGGGGCGGGCAGGGCCTCGCCGCTGGTGACGAGCAGCCGCAGCCGCGGGACGGGCCCGGCGACGGCGAGGAACTCGCGCAGCATGGACGGCACGAAGTGCGCGACGGTGATCCCGGCCCGCAGGAAGAGCCGGTGCAGGTACGCGGGGTCGCGGTGCCCGCCCGGCTCGGCGAGCACGAGCTCGGCGCCGGCCAGGGCGGGCCAGAAGAACTCCCACACGGACACGTCGAACGTGGCGGGCGTCTTCTGCACCACCCGGTCGCGGGCGGTCAGCGCGTAGGTGCCCTGCATCCACGCGAGCCGGTTCGCGAACGCGCGGTGGCCGACGAGCACGCCCTTGGGGCGCCCGGTCGAGCCGGAGGTGAAGATGACGTACGCGGCGGTGTCCGGCCCGGGCGGCGGCGGCACCTCGTCGCCCGCCCAGGACCGGGCCTCGGCGGCGGTGAGCACCAGGCGCGCGCCGGCGTCGTGCACGATGACGTCGGCGCGGGCCTGCGGGGTGTCCGGGTCGATCGGCAGGTACGCGGCCCCGGCGCGCAGCACGCCCCACAGCGCGACGACGAGGTCGATTCCGCGCGGGATGCGAACACCGACGACGTCGCCGGGCCGGGTGCCGCGCTCGCGCAGGGCGGCGGCGAGGGTGCCGCTGCGGCGGGCCAGCTCGGCGTAGGTGACCGTCTCGGCGTCGGTGCGCAGGGCGACGGCGCCGGGGCTGCGGGCCGCGGTGTCCAGCAGCCAGTCGACGACCGTGCCGCCCCTGATCGCGCGCGTGGTGTCGGCGGCGACCTTCTCGGCGGGGAGCAGCAGGTCCAGCTCGGACAGCCGGGGGTCGGCCGGGGCCTGGGCAAGGACGGCGGCCAGCCGGTCCAGCAGCGCCGCGGCCGTGGCCTCGTCGAACAGGTCGGTGGCGTAGTTGAGCGCCAGGCCCCGGTCGGTGAGCAGGAAGCTCAGGTCGAACTTGGCGGTGTCCGGGTCGGCGGTGAGCGGCTCGGTGACCAGCCCGGCGAGGCGGAACCGGTCGGCCTGTGGGCGGTGCTGGTTGACGAGGACCTGGAACAGCGGGTGCCGGGCGCGGGAGCGGGCCGGGCTGAGGTGCCGTACGAGCTCCTCGAACGGCACGTCCTGGTGGGCGAACGCGGCCACGTCGGTCTCGCGGACGCGGCGGGCCAGTTCGGCGAACGTGGGGTCGCCGGAGGCGTCGGTGCGCAGCACGACGGTGTCCACGAACAGGCCCACCATCGGCTCGAGGGCCGCCGCGGTCCGGCCGCCGACGGGGGCGCCGAGCGGCAGGTCGGTGCCGGCGCCGAGCCGGGACAGCAGGGCGGCGACCGCCGCCTGGAACGCCATGAACGGGGTGACACCCAGCGACCGGGCCAGCTCGTCGAGGCCCGCGGGGAGCCGGGTGGTGACGGTGGCGCCGCGGTAGCTCTGGACGGCCGGGCGGGGACGGTCGGCCGGCAGGGTCAGCTCGGCGGGCAGGCCGGCGAGCCGCTCGCGCCAGTAGCCGAGCGACGACGAGCGCCGCACGACGTCGCGCTGCCAGAGGGTGTAGTCGGCGTACTGGACGGGCAGCGGCGTGAAGCCGGGCTCGCGGCCGTCGCGGCGGGCCTCGTAGGCGGTGGCGAGGTCGGCGACGAGCGGGCCGGTGGAGAGGGCGTCGGCGGCGGTGTGGTGCACGACGAGGACCAGGTACGCGTCGC
>CAKUMG010000283.1 GCA_934667465.1 uncultured Actinoplanes sp.
GATCATCAAGGAGTCCGAGATCGACCTGACCGGCAATCTCTACCGGCAGAAACTCGTCGACATCGCCCGCGGCGCCGCCAAGGGCGACAAGGACTCCTTCTTCGCCGACCTCAACACGCGGTGGGGCGCCGCCCAGGCCGAGGTCATGAAGTGACCAGGCGCAGCCCCTGGCCGTACCTCGCCCCGGCGCTGATCCTGCTGATCACGTTCACGTACGTGCCGGTCGGCACCATGATCTGGTACAGCTTCCACAGCTGGGACGGCCTCGACCCGGTGATGGAACCGGCCGGCCTGGACAACTACGTGCGGGTCTTCACCGACGAGCAGTACTGGCGCGTCCTGCTGATCAGCCTGTACTACTTCGCCGCGTCGTTCGTGCAGATCGGCATCGCGCTGTACTTCGCGGTGATCCTGTCGTTCAGCACCCGGTTCCGGAACCTGTTCAAAGGCATCCTGTTCTTCCCGTACCTGCTCAACGGCGTCGCGGTCGGCTTCGTGTTCCTGTACTTCTTCCAGTCGGGCGGCACGCTGGACACCCTGCTCGGCGGCCACACCCCGCAATGGCTCGGCGACCCGGACATCGCGAACTTCTCCCTCGCCGGCACGTCGGTGTGGCGGTTCACCGGGCTCACGTTCGTGCTGTTCCTCGGCGCGATCCAGTCGATCCCGGGCGAGGTCTACGAGGCCGCCGAGATCGACGGCGCGAACCGCTGGCACCAGTTCCGGCACATCATCGCGCCCGGCATCAAACGCATCATCAGCCTGTCGTTCATCCTCGCCATCTCGGGCAGCCTGTCCGCCTTCGAGATCCCGTTCATCATGACCGGCGGCGCGAACGGCACCGCGACGTTCGTCATCCAGGCCTACCAGACCGCGTTCGGATTCCGGAAGATCGGGCTCGCCTCGGCGATGGCGGTGGTGCTGCTGCTCATCGTCCTGCTCGTCACGTGGGTCCAGCGCCGGGTCGTGCCCGACGAGGAGGTGACCCTGTCATGAGGACCCTGTCTACCGTCGGCAAGTACGCGTCGCTGGTGCTCGCCTCGCTCGTCGTGCTCGTGCCGCTGGTGGTGGTGCTGTTCGCCGCGTTCAAGACGCACGCCGAATACGGCAGCACCGGACCGCTCACCCCGCCGCGGAACTGGCTGAACTGGGGGAACTTCGCGACCGCGTGGTCCGGCGGGCACATGCTGCGCGGCTTCGTCAACACCACGATCATCCTGGTGGTGTCACTGACCGGGACGGTCGCGGTGGGCACCCTCGCCGCGTACGCGATCAGTCGTTTCGATTTCGTCGTCAAGCGCCTGGTGCTGGGGCTCTTCCTGGTGGCGGCTCTGGTGCCCGGCGTCACCACCCAGGTGGCGACGTATCAGATCGTCAAGTCGATGGGGCTGGTCGACACGCTCGGCTCCGCGATCGTGCTGTTCCTCGGCACCGACATCGTGTCCATCTACATCTTCATCCAGTTCATCCAGTCCATTCCGCGCAGCCTCGACGAGGCCGCGGTCCTCGACGGCGCCTCACGGTTCACGGTCTACCGGCGGGTGATCCTGCCGCTGATGAAACCGGCGATCGCGACAGTCGTCATCATCAAGGGCATCGCGGTCTACAACGAGTTCTACATCCCGTTCCTGTATCTGCGCTCGCCCGACCTGAACGTCATCTCGACGGCGCTGTTCCGCTTCAAGGGGCCCTACGGCGCGCAGTGGGAGACGATCGCGGCGTGCACGATGATCGTCATCCTCCCGACCGTCGTGCTGTTCCTGCTGCTGCAGCGCTTCATCTACAACGGCGTCACCGCCGGAGCAACGAAATGAGGCAACGGCGTCACCGCCGGAGCAATCAAGTGAACAAGCGAAAGGACGCGCGCATGGTGCACGCACAAGACCTCGCCGGTACGTGGGAGGTGCGCGCCGACGGCGTGGACCCGCTGCCGGCCGCGGTGCCGGGCTGCGTACACGTCGATCTGCTCAACGGCGGAATCATCCCGGACCCGTTCTTCGACGACAACGAGAAGGCCGTCGCGTGGATCGGGCGCACCGACTGGCGCTACAGCCGCGACGTGGCCTGGGACGGGCCCGGCCACGAGCGCGTCGACCTGGTCTTCGAGGGCCTCGACACGGTCGCCGACGTCGAGCTCGGCGGCGTTGCGCTCGGCTCGTCGCGCAACATGCACCGCGGCTACCGCTACGACGTCACGCAGCTCCTCGCGGGCGACGGCGGGCGGCTGACGGTCGCGTTCACGTCGGCGTACCGCGAGGCCGAACGCGTACGGGAGCTGCTCGGGCCGCGGCCCAACGCGTACCCGGAGCCGTTCAACTTCATCCGCAAGATGGCCTGCTCGTTCGGCTGGGACTGGGGGCCGACGCTGGTCACCGCCGGGATCTGGCGGCCCGTGCGGCTGGAGGGCTGGAGCACCGCCCGGCTCGCCGCGGTCCGCCCGCTGGCGACGTTCGACACCGGCGGCCGGCTCGACCTGAGCATCGACGTGGAACGCACCCGCGAACGCGACCTGCATGCCCGCGTGCTGCTCGACGGGCGCGAGATCGCCACCCTCGAGCTGCCGGGCGGCACGACGACCGTACGCGCGGACCTCGCCGTCGGCGACGTGGCGCCGTGGCAGCCGCGCGGTTACGGCGAGGCGGCGTTGTACGAGCTGACTGTGGAGCTGCGCGACGGCGACGAGGTGCTCGACCGGTGGCAGCGCCGGACGGGATTCCGGACCGTCACGATCGACCGTACGAGCGGCGGTTTCGTCTTCCACGTCAACGGCGCACCGGTGCAGATCAAGGGCGTCAACTGGATCCCGGACGACATCTTCCCGTCCCGGATGACCCGCGAGCGCTACGAACGGCGGCTGCGCGAGGCCGCGGCCGCCGGGCTCAACCTGATCCGGGTGTGGGGTGGCGGCATCTACGAGAGCCGCGATTTCTACGAGCTCTGCGACGAGCTCGGGCTGATGGTGTGGCAGGACTTCCTGTTCGCCTGCGCCGACTATCCCGAGGAGGAGCCGCTGTTCTCCGAGGTGGTCGCCGAGGCCCGCGACAACGTCACCCGGCTCGCACCGCACCCGAGCCTGGTCACGTGGAACGGCAACAACGAGAACTCGTGGCTGCACGAGGCGATGGGCTGGGAGGGTGGGCACACCTGGGGTTCTGCCTACTACCTCGAGGTCCTGCCGGCCATCGTCGCCGAGCTGGACCCTTCGCGGCCGTACCAGGCCGGTAGCCCCTGGCCGGGCAGCGCGGAACTCCCGCCGAACGACCCGGACCACGGCACGTTCCACTCCTGGGAGGTGTGGAACCGGCAGGACTACCTGCACTACCGCGACACGGCACCGCGGTTCGTCGCCGAGTTCGGCTGGCAGGCGCCGCCGGCGTGGACCACGCTGCGGGATGCGGTCTCCGACGACCCGCTGCTGCCGGACTCGCCCGGCGTGCTGCACCACCAGAAGGCCGAGGACGGCAACGGCAAGCTGGCCCGCGGCCTCGCCCCGCACTTCGCCGCGCCCGCGACCACCGAGGCGTGGCACTACCTCACCCAGCTCAACCAGGTACGCGCGATCCGCACCGGGGTCGAGCATTGGCGCTCGCACTGGCCGCACACCGGCGGCACGATCCTGTGGCAGCTCAACGACCTCTGGCCGGTCACGTCGTGGGCGGCGATCGACGGCGCGGGCCGTCACAAGCCGCTCTACTTCGCACTGCGGGAGGTGTACGCGGGGCGCGCGCTCACCATCCAGCCGCGTGACGGGGGACTGGTCGTCGCCGTGCTCAACGACCACGACACCGCCTGGTCGGGAGAGGTCCTGCTCGAGCGGCGGGACCGCGGCGGCGCGGTCGTGGACACCGCCACCGCGCCGGTCACGGTGGCGCCGCGCGCGGTCGGGCTCGTGCCGGTGAGCCTCGATCCGGGGGACGGGCTGCTCGTGGCGCGGCTCGGGTCGTCGCGCGCGCTGTGGTTCGCGAGCGATGGCGCGTACGGGGATCCGGGCCTCACCGTCGACGCCGCGTCCGTCGACGGCGGGCTCGAGGTGCGCGTCCAGGCCGCCGGGCTGGCCCGCGACGTGCTGCTGCAGGCCGACCGGATCCACCCGTCCGCGACGACCGACCGGGGGTTCGTGACGCTGCTGCCCGGTGATTCCGTGGTGTTCCAGGTCCGGGCGCCTGTTCCGCTGGACCCCGCGTCGGTGAAGGAGCCCTGGGTGGTTGCCGCGCTGTCCTGACTCCGCCGGTTTTGGCCGCCGCTGACGCGGGGTATTTGGTGCTGGCCCGCACGACGATGTGCGCGGCCGGCGCCTCGTAGACCGCGGGCGCCGCGCCGGCCATCGCGCCGAGCAGGGCGTCCGCCGCGAGCTCGCCGATGCGGCCCACGTCGTGGCTCATCGCGGACAGGGCCGGCACGGCCAGCTGGCACTGCGCCGAGTCGTCCCAGGCGACCACCGACACGTCCGCCGGCACCCCCAGCCCGCGCTCGGCCAGCGCGTCGAGCGCGGCGAGGGCCATCACGTCGTTGTCGCAGATGATCGCGGTCGGGCCGCCGTCCTGCTCGACCAGCTCACCGGTCGCAGCGCGGCCCGACTCGTACGAGTAGTCGCCGACCCGCGGCACCAGCCGCACCCCCCGCGCCTGCGCCTCGGCCTCCGCCCCCTCGCGGCGCAACTGGGTGTGCGTGAACGTGGTCGGCCCGCTGATGTGCCCGATGACCTCGTGCCCGCGCTCGGCCAGGAACCGGACCGCCTCCCGGGCGAACCCGGCGTCGTCGGTCCACACCGTGGGCAGCCCGTCCGCGGCCGACGGCGCACCCAGCACCACCGCGGGCAGGCCCAGCCGATTGACCAGCGCGACCCGCTCGTCATCGGGGGCGAGGTCGACGAGCACGACACCGCCGACCCGGCCCTCCGCGGCCCACCGCTCGTACGTGTCACGCTCCGCCCGCCGGTCGGTGACGACCTTGACGAGCACCGACACCCCGGCCGGGGTGAACACGCGCTCCAGCCCCTCGATGAACTCGTGGTAGTACGGCTCCGCGCCGAGGACCCGCGACGCGCGTGCGAGCACCAGGCCGACCCGCCGCCGGGGCTGTGTCACGGTGTCCTCCGGTTCCTGATCTCCCACGCGATACGGTACCGCCATGGCACGTCGAGAAGCGCCCGCGGGCGGCCCGGGCAGCCGTGCCCTCATCGTGGACGTGATCCGCTCGGCCGAGACGATCAGCCGCGTCGAGCTGGCCGAGCTCACCGGCCTGACCCAGCCGTCGATCTCCAACATCGTGCGCGACCTGATCGCCGACGGCATCATCCACGAGACCGGCTCGGTCGGCTCGGTGCGCGGCAAGCCCCGCAAGACCCTCGCGATCAACCCCGCGGACCAGTTCGGGATCGGCTTCGAACTCGGCCCCGACACGGTGACCTGCGTGGCTATCGACCTCACCGGCGGGGTCGTCGGCCGCGAGGCCGTCCCGCTGGCCGGTGAAGACCTGACCGGCCAGCTCGCCGCCCGCTTCGACGACTTCACCGCCGGGCTCGACCTGCCGCGGCACCGGGTGCAGGGCCTGGCCGTGGTCACCCCGGACGCCGTCGGCGCGTGGCCGCGGATCGGTGACCAGCTGGCCGAGCGGCTCCAGGTCCCGGTCCTGGTCGAGAACGACGCGGCCGCCGCCGCCCTCGGCGAGTTCTGGAGCCGCCGGGTCTCCCGGGAGCAGTCGTTCGGCTGCGTCTACCTGTCCACCGGGATCGGCGCCGGGATGGTCTTCGGCGGGGCGCTGTTCCGCGGCGCGAGCTTCGACGCGGGCGAGCTGGGGCACCTGTCGATCGCGTACGACGGGCGGCCGTGCCCGTGCGGCAACCGGGGCTGCGTCGAGCGGTACGCCTCCATGACGGCCAGCGTCGACGCGGCGCGCGCGAACCCGTCGCTGGCGGGCCGGCTGCGGCTGGACGGGTCGGTGTCCGCCGCGTACGACACCCTGGCGCGGGCGGCGGTCAGCGGCGACGCGGACGCGTTCGCGGCCATCGAGCAGGCCGCGGCGTACCTGAGCGTGGCGGTGACGTCGATGGTGAACCTGCTCGACCTGAGCCGGATCGTGCTGACCGGGCCGGGGGTGGCGGTGGCCGGCTCCATCTACGCGCGCCGGCTGCGCGACCAGCTGAGCCGCACCGCGCACGCCCGGGGCCGTCACGAGGTCCTCGTCGAGCTGTCCGCCCAGCCCCGCAACGCGGCGGCGATCGGGGCGGCGGCGCTGGTCGTGCAGGCGTCGATCGCGCCCGGGCACACCGCCGGGCTGCGCCGCTGATGCCTGCCCCGGCCTCGATCAGGCGTCCGCTACTCCCGTAGCGGCCGCTTTTCCCGTAGCGGCCGCTTCTCCCGCGGCGGCCCCGATCGGGCGTCCGCTTCTCCCGCGGCGGCATTGATCAGGCGTCTGCTCCTGCCGCGGCGGCCTCGGTCAGGCGTCCGCTTCTCCCGCCGCGGCCTCGATCAGGTTGAGCCGCGGACCAGCAGCTCGGTGCCGACCAGGGCGGGATCGGGGTCCGTGCCGGTGAGCAGCCGTTCGACCTGCGCCACGGCGAGCTCGCCCATGCGGCGCTTGTCGAGGTGGACGGTGGTCAGCGGTGGGTCGACCAGCTCGCCGAGGCTGAGCCCGTCGAAGCCGACGATGGCCAGGTCGCCGGGGATGGACAGGCCGCGCGCCCGGGCCGCCTTGTGGGCGCCGAGCGCGAGCGTGTCGTTCCAGCAGAACACGGCGGTCACGCCCGGGTCCGCCGCGTGCAGGGCCGCCAGACCTGTCCCGCCGCTTGCCATCGATCCGTCGGCATCGACGATCGCGGTGGTCAGGCCGGCCTCGGCGGCACCGGCCAGGAACGCGGCCCGGCGGGTGGGGTCGTCGCCGGCGGTGCAGTCGATCATGCCGATCCGGCGGTGTCCGCGCTCGTGCAGGTGGCGCACGGCGGCGCGGATGCCCTCCGGGGCGTCGATGTTGACGACGCCGAACGCGGGGTTCGGGTTGTTGCGGTTCAGCACGACCAGGGGCGTCTGCCCGACCGCGGCGATGATCTCGCCGTCCGGCTGGGCGAGGAAGCCGATCAGCGCGTCGGCCTGGGCGGCCAGGGAGCGCAGCAGCTCCGGCTCCCGGCCGGGGTGGCGCTGGT
>CAKUMG010000284.1 GCA_934667465.1 uncultured Actinoplanes sp.
CCGCTGCTGAGCCTCCCCGACCACCCCTCCGGCGAGTGGGCGACCGCCCGCCGGGCCCCGGCGCCGCCGCCGCCCGCGCCGCCGCGGGTCGGCCACCCGCGCCCGGCACGCCGCGACGAGCACCTCTACCTGGTCTCGCCCGCGGGCAACGACCCGTACCCGGTCGTCTCCGAACCGATCGAGCCGCGCCGCCGCGGCCGGCTGGCCTCCGCCCTGCTCGCGCTGCTCCTGCTCGGGGGTGGCGGCTTCCTCGCCTGGCGGCTGGAGAGCACGCAGGGCCGGCTCAACGATCAGCTCGCCGCCTCCCAGCAGCGCGAGAGCCTGCTCTCCGACCGCGCGGACAAGCTGGAGCAGCGGCTGGCCGGCGTCTTCGACCCGGAGGCCATCTCGTCGTCGGTGCTGCCGAGCGTGTTCCGGGTCCGGGCGGGCGACTTCACCGGCACGGCGTTCGCGGTCGGCAAGGGCTCGGGGGAGCAGACGAACCTGCTGACCAACTTCCACGTCGTCGAGTCGGTGTGGGAGTCGGGCAGCAAGAAGGTCTTCCTCGAGCGCGGCAGGGAGGAGGTGTCCGCGACGATCGTGAAGGTCGCCGAGGGCAAGGACCTCGCCCTGCTGCGGACCAGCAAGAAGATCGACGGGCTGGACGTGGCGAAGGACACGGCGAAGCCCGGCCAGCAGGTCGTGGTCATCGGCTCCCCGCTCGGCCTGGAGGACACGGTCACGACGGGCGTGGTCAGCGCGAACCGCAGCGGCGGCGACGACAGCCCGTCGCTGCAGTTCGACGCGCCGATCAACCCCGGCAACTCGGGCGGTCCGGTCGTCAACAGCTCGGACGAGGTGATCGGGCTGGCCACGGCCAAGGCCCGGGATGCCGAGGGAATCGGGTTGGCGGTGCCGATCAAGACCGCCTGTGACACCTTCGACGTGTGCTGACCGAGGATCTCAACACGCTCGCTGCCTGGCTGGGACTGCGGGACATTCCCGACCTGACCCCTGATTCGGTACGCGCGGACGTGCTCATTCTCTTCGGCGGCTGCCCGCCTGAGGGGTGGGACACGGTGGCTCGCGCGATGCACGCCGGCGTGGCCGGGACCCTGCTGCTCTCCGGCGGGGCCGGGCACACGACGCCGATGCTCCGGGCGGCCCTGGCGCGGCGGCACCCGGAGCTCGTGGACGACGACGCGACCGAGGCCGACCTGATGGCGCGCTACCTCGCGGCGGTGCACGGGATCACCGGCTGCCTGCTGGAGCGCGAGTCCACGAACTCGGGCAACAACATCACGTTCGCCGAGCGGGCACTGCGCCGGGCGGGCCTCGCGCCGGCGAGCATGATCCTGGTCCAGGACGCCTCGATGCAGCGGCGGATGGACGCGGTCACCCGGCACGTCTGGACCCTGGGTACGCCGCGCGTGATCAACTTTGCGGGCACCGCGCCCCGGGTGGAGCTGCGCGACGGGGCGCTCGCCTATGCCGGGACGCCGCACTGGGGCGCGTGGGACCTCGACCACTGGGTCACGCTGCTGATGGGCGAGGTGCCGCGGCTGTCGGACACGCCCGACGGGTACGGCCCGGCGGGGCGGGGGTTTCTCGCCCACGTGGACATCCCCGCCGAGGTGCTGGCGGCGCAGGAGGCGCTGCTGACGGCGTACGGCGATCGCGTCCGGAAGGCCGACCCGCGCTTCAGCTCGTCGTCGCGCGGGAGCGGTTGAAGGCGGTGACGCCGGGCGGCGGGAGGCCGGCGGTGGAGGCCAGCATCACGCACCAGCCCTGCAGGTGGGCGCCCAGGTCGTCGGAGGTCGGCGTCCAGGACGCGCGGATCTCCAGGTCGGCCGTGGGCGGCGGGCCGGCCAGCTCGCCGAAGCGGGTCGAGGCCGTCTGGGTGATCGTGCCGCCGATCGCCGTGTAGGCCGCGCCCTGCTGGTCGAGGCCGTCGGTGAGCCACGTCCACGCGACCTCGGGCAGCAGCGGGTCGCCGGAGAGATCGTCCTCCAGCTCCGCGGTGATCAGCGTCACCAGCCGCAGCGTGCCGCGCCACGCGTCGTGGCCGTCCGGCTCGTGCAGCAGGATCAGCCGGCCGCTGGCCACCTCGTCACCGTCGCGCAGGACCGTGGCGCTCAGCGCGAACGCGTACGGCGCCAGCCGCTGCGGCGCGGCGGTCTCCTCCAGGAGGATCTCGTCGCGGGCGGCGGCGGCGCGCAACCCGGCCACGGCGCGGGTGAACGCCTCGGGGGGATCCGACGTCTGCGCCATGGAGGAAGCCTATGCCGATCACTGCCTTCCGCCGGTGCTCGGCGCGCCGCGCGGCGCCGTTCACTCACGTGGCACGATGGGCCGGGTGACCAACTCTCCACTCGCGGACTCCACCCTCGTCCGAGCCTGCCGGGGTCAGTCCGTGCCGCACGCCCCGGTCTGGTTCATGCGTCAGGCCGGTCGCTCGCTGCCGGAATACCGCAAGATCCGGCAGGGCGTGGGCATGCTCGAGTCCTGCCGCCGCCCCGAGCTGGTCACCGAGATCACCCTGCAGCCGGTGCGCCGGCACAACGTCGACGCGGCGATCTTCTTCAGCGACATCGTGGTGCCGCTCGCGGCCGCCGGCATCGACCTCGACATCGTCGCGGGCACCGGGCCGGTCGTGGCCGAGCCGATCCGCACCGCCGCCGACGTGGCCCGGGTGCGCCCGCTCGCCCCCGAGGAGGTCGGCTTCGTCACCGAATCGGTGCGGCTGCTCCTGCCCGAGCTGGGCGCCACGCCGCTGATCGGCTTCGCCGGGGCGCCGTTCACGCTGGCCAGCTATCTGGTCGAGGGCGGGCCGTCGAAGAACTACCTCAAGACCAAGGCCCTGATGTACGGCGACCCCGAGCTCTGGCACGACCTGTGCTCGCGCCTCGCCGACATCACGCTGACGTTCCTGAAGGTGCAGGTGGCGGCGGGGGTCAGCGCCGTGCAGCTGTTCGACTCGTGGGCGGGCGCGCTCTCGGAGGCGGACTACCGGGAGTACGTGCTCCCGCACTCGACGCGGGTGCTGGGCGGGCTCGCCGACGCCGGCGTGCCGCGCATCCACTTCGGCGTGGGCACCGGGCTGCTGCTCCCGGCGATGGGCGAGGCCGGCGCGGACGTCGTGGGCGTCGACTGGCGCACGCCGCTGGACCGCGCGGCCGGCATCGTCGGCCCGGACCACTCGCTGCAGGGCAACCTCGACCCGGCGGTGCTCTTCGCGCCGTGGGAGGTCGTCGAGCGCGAGGCCCGGCGGGTGCTCGCCGAGGGGAAGGCCGCCCGCGGGCACGTCTTCAACCTGGGCCACGGCGTCCTGCCCGAGACCGACCCGGACGTGCTCACCCGCCTGGTCGAGCTGATCCACTCCGTGTGAGATCCGCTTCCCGGGGTCAGCCGCCGGCGCGCGTCAGGTTCTCGAACCGGTAGCGCAGCCCGGTCTCGGACACCTGCCACTCCCCGGCCTCGACGTGCCACTCGCCGCCGGGGACCGGGGCGAAGGTGTCGCCCGCCACGGCCAGGTCGATGACCGTACGGGCGATGTGGCCGGCGTGGGGCAGGAACGCCTCGTAGACGGCGGCACCGCCCATGATCCACAGGTCGCCCGGCACGTCGAGCAGCTCGGCGGGGGAGCCCGCGCGCTCGGCCCCGGGCGCCTCGAAGCCGGGGTTCCGGGTGAGGACGACGTTGCGGCGGTTCGGCAGCGGACGGAAGCGCTCCGGCAGGGACTCCCAGGTGGCGCGCCCCATGACGACGGTGGCGCCGCTGGTGAGCGTACGGAACAGTCGTTGATCTTCTGGCAGTCGCCAGGGAATCCCGTTGCCGGCGCCGATGACGTGGTTGTCGGCTTCCGCCCAGATCAGGTGGATCGTCATGCTGTGCCCCTCGGGCATGCCCTCCTGGCCCTCACCGTCACGGTGCGGACCTTCGGAACGCTGAGTGCAGTTCGGTGCAGTCGGTCATACCGCAACTGGAGCCTTGATGCCCGCATGGTGCTGGTAGTTCACCAGCGTCAGGTCCTCGAAGCGGTAGTCGAAGAGCGACGGGCGCTCCGCGATCTCCAGCGTCGGGAACGCGTAGGCGTCGCGGGCGAGCTGCTCGCGGACCTGGTCGACGTGGTTGCTGTAGACGTGGCAGTCGCCGCCGACCCAGATGAAGTCGCCCGGGAGCAGGCCCGTCTGCGCGGCCATGAGCTGGGTGAGCAGCGCGTAGCTGGCGATGTTGAACGGCACGCCCAGGAACATGTCGGCGCTGCGCTGGTAGAGCTGGCAGGAGAGCCGGCCGTCGGCGACGTAGAACTGGAACATCGTGTGGCAGGGCGCCAGGGCCATCTCGGGCAGCTGGGCGACGTTCCAGGCCGACACGACCATGCGGCGCGAGTCGGGATCGCGCTTCAGAGTGGCCAGCACGTCCGCGATCTGGTCGGCGTGGCCGCCGTCGGGGGTGGGCCAGGAGCGCCACTGCTTGCCGTAGACCGGGCCCAGCTCGCCCCGCTCGTCGGCCCACTCGTCCCAGATGGTCACGCCCTGGTCGCGCAGCCACTGGACGTTACTCTCGCCGCGCAGGAACCACAGCAGCTCGACGGCTACCGACTTGAAGTGCACCCGCTTCGTGGTGACCAGCGGGAAGCCCTGCGACAGGTCGTAGCGCAGGCGCTCGCCGAAGAGGCTGACCGTGCCCGTACCGGTGCGATCCGACTTCGGGGTGCCGGTCTCGAGAACGCGGCGGAGCAGCTCTTCGTACTGGGTATCGGGCTGGGTCTGGGGCATGGGCGCCACGGTAACGTGTCGCGCCGCCCGGCGATGATCAGCCCGGGCGGCGCGTCATCGGCGTCACCGCGACCAGGCTTCGCTCATCTGCGAGATCTGCTGGTTGAGCTGGGCGAGGTCGCGGTTCGGCTCCTCCTCCTTCTCCGCCGTCGGGCCGGCCACCTGCGCCTGGAAACCGAGCGGGGCGCCGAGCTGCTGCCAGCGGTCGAACAGGATGGCCTCGATGAGGACGCCCTTGACGTCCTCGTGGGCGGCCTTCAGCTCCTTCACGGCAGCCTCGTACCGCTCCACCTTCTGCAAAAGGTCCGAAGTCTCGAATTCGCTCATGAGAGTGACGGTAGAGGAAGGTGAGGGCTCTTCGGGTTGATATGCCCGAAAGGCGGTGCTGTGCCGACGGGGATGTCAGAGGTCGAACTCGCCGTCCTTGGCGCCGCCGACGAACGCGTCCCACTCGGCGGGGGTGAAGAAGAGGACATCCCCGTCCGGCGCGCGCGAGTCGCGCACCGCCACCCCCTCGTCGAGGAGCGCGACCTCGACCGCCGCGCCCTCCGAGTCCTTGCTCCGGCGCCACACTGCGCCGGTCAGATCCGCTTCGAACTTCTTCACTGGACTTATGGCCTCCACCTCGCGTCGCACGCAGTGCGCCCGCGGGACACGGGCGCACTGCGACTGTGCTTGTCGGGGCAGGTTAGCGCCAGTGGTTTGTCCGGCGGCAGACCCGTTGTGCGCGTATCGGCAGGTGGGCGATCAGGCCGCGAGCTTGCCTGCGATGGACACGATGCGCTGCGCCATGTGGTCCAGGGCGGCCAGTTCCGCGTCGCCGAGGGGCGTGTCGTTGGTCGCGCCGGTCACGTGCGAGACGCCGTACGGGTTGCCGTCCGCGAACTTCAGCGGGTCGGTGTAGCCCGGCGTGACCAGGATGCCGCCGAAGTGGTGAATCGTGTTGTACAGCGCGAGCAGCGTCGACTCCTGGCCGCCGTGGGCGGTCTGCGAGGCGGTGAAGCCCGCGTACGCCTTGTTCGCCAGCTGGCCCTGCGCCCACTGCGGGCCCAGCGTGTCCAGGAACTGCTTGAGCTGGCTCGCCACGTTGCCGTAGCGGGTCGGGCTGCCGAACAGCACGGCGTCGGCCCACAGGATGTCGTCGGCGCTGGCCTTCGGCTCGTCCTTGGTCCTGTCGAAGTGCTGGCTCCAGGCGGCGTTCGACGCGATCGCCTCCTGGGGCGCCAGCTCGGCGACCTGGCGCAGCCGTACCTCGGCGCCGGCCTTCTCCCCGGCCTGCTGAAGCCGCTCGGCCATGCCGTGGATCGTGCCGGTGGACGAGTAGTAGATGATCGCGAGCTTGGTGGCCACGAGGAATACCCTCCAGGTTTGTTTGCGCTGTCAATCAAACCTAGAGCGTGCCCCGGTCGTACGCGGCGAAACGCGGATCAGAGTCGCAATTCGGAGCCCTGCGGACCGACCCCGTCGGCGTGCTCGTCGTCCAGCCACACGCCGTCGGTGGCCAGGTAGCGGAAGTGGTAGCGGCCGGGGTCGAGCCGGACCGTGATCGTCCGGGTCCCGTCCCGCCGGTCCTTCAGCTCGTGCAGGCCAGGCTCCCAGCCGTTGAACGTGCCGACCACGCTCACGGTGCCGGCCGGCGCGTCCCGGGGCAGGCAGAACGTCACCCGGGTCTTGTTGCCGAAGAGCTTGCTCCGCTTGATCATCTTTACTCCCGGGGTCAGGGGCTCCATGTCGGACAACGCGTGAGGGTACGAGAAGTGACGCCCTTTGTGCGCGTCGCAACACGCCTAAGGTGGTGTGATGCATCCCGCGCCATCCGAGGAGATCCACGTCGCGTCGTTCCGCGACCTGCCCTCGACCATGCTCTACGCCGTGCTCAAGCTGCGCGTCGACGTCTTCGTGGTGGAACAGAAGTGCCCCTACCCGGAAATCGACGGCCGCGACACCGAGCCCGGCACCCGCCACGTGACCCTGACCCGCGGCGACGAGCTGCTCGCCTACCTGCGCATCCTCGACGACGGCGAGGCTTCTCGCATCGGCCGGGTCGTAACCGCGCCGCAGGCCCGCTCGGGCGGCTACGGCGGCCGGCTCATGACGAAGGCGCTCGAGGTCGTCGGCAGCCGCCCGGCCGTCCTCGACGCGCAGGCGCACCTGACCGGCTTCTACGCCCGCTTCGGCTTCGCCCCCTCCGGCCCCGGGTTCCTGGAGGACGGCATCCCCCACGTCCCCATGACCCGCCCGGCACACGGTTGATCCCGCCTCGGTAGGCCGTGCCGCGTAGCCCCTGTGCACCGCACTTCGCCCGTCGATGATTTGGGTGCCCAAGATCCGCCAAGCGCTCTTCTTGGAGGATCTGTGGG
>CAKUMG010000285.1 GCA_934667465.1 uncultured Actinoplanes sp.
GGCGTGCAGCCCGTCCTCCACGATCAGCAGGACGGCCTGCCCGGTCACGGCGCCGGCCAGCGCGACGGCGGCGTCCCGGCGCGAACCCCGCACGGCCACCCCGAACAGCGCGACGACGTCGGCCACCAGCAGCGGGAGCAGCGCGTCGCCGGGGTAGATCAGCACCTGGCCGGGCAGCAAAATCGGCCCGAGCAGCGCCGTCGCCGACGCGACCAGCGAAGCAGCCAGGGCCGCGCGCGCCCGGAAAGCCAGCGCGGCCACGACCACGGCCGCCACCGCGGCGCCCACGGCCAGCTCCCCGGCGGCCGGATCCGTGGCGAGGGCGAGCCCCGGCCACCACAGCAGCTGGGCGGCGACGAGCAGCGCCGGTACCGACCAGAGGCGCGTACGGGACATGGGGCCACAGCGTATATACCCTGGGGCAGAGGCCCGGGTCCGGCTCGGGCGGGATCCGCGCGGGGTGCCCGGGCCACGAGAATCGGTGCATGACGATCCCGTACCACCGCCTCGCCCGCACCCCCGGCCACCGCTGGTGGCGGACCCTGCTGGGCACCCTGTTCGTGGTCGTCGCCGGGGTCGTTCTCATGGGGGCCGGCTATGTCGTCGTGACGCTGGCCGCGCTGGCCGCCGGGCGGCCGGAGAACGCGGACGGGGACCCGAGCTTCGGGCCGCTCGCCGACCTGGCCGTGGGCTTCCTGTCGATCGCCGTGCTGCTGCCCGTGACGCTGCTGGCGGCGCGCTGGATCCAGGGCCGGCCGGCCGGGGGCCTGTCCTCGGTGGCGGGGCGGCTGCGGTGGAAGTGGCTGCTGACGTGCGTACCGGTGGCAGTGGTGTTTCTCGTTCTCTTCCTCACGCTGGCGTCGCTGCTGCCCGGCGGTGAGGTCGTCGAGGGCTCGGACACCCTGGCCGGCTGGGGTCCGTTCCTGGGCTCGCTGCTCGTGCTGCTGCTCGTGGTGCCGCTGCAGGCCGCGGCGGAGGAGTACCTGTGCCGCGGCTGGCTGCTGCAGGCGGCCGGTGCGTGGCTGCGCAGCCCGTGGATCCCGATCGTGCTGCAGGCGCTGGTGTTCGCCGCGCTGCACGGCTGGGGCACGCCGTGGGGGTTCGCCGACCTGTGCGCGTTCGGGGTCGTCGCGGGATGGCTGACCGTACGCACGGGTGGCCTGGAGGCGGCGATCGCGCTCCACGTCGTGAACAACCTGCTGTCCACCGCGCTCGCGGCGGCGTACGGGCAGCTCGCCCTGGACGAGACGGCGGCCGACCTGCCGTGGGAGCTGGTGGCGCTCGACGTGCCGATGCTGCTCGCCTACGCCGCGGTCATCCTCTGGCTGGCCCGCCGCCGACTTCCCGCCGGCTCGAGCGGAGGGCCGGCATGTGACGTGGTGTCACTGGGCGGGCCGGTCGCGGCGCGGTGAAATGGGGTCATGCAGAACGAGATGCTGATCGTCGAGGACCTGACCCTGCTGCTGCTCGATGACGAGACCGGGACGCCGTCCGCCGCCGGGACGCTGCACTACACGCTCGGTGGGGCGCTTCTCGTGGAGCTGGCGCTGCTCGGCCGGGTCGAGACGGAGGAGGGCACCTGGCTGCAGGGCCTCAAGGTGCGCGCGGCCGGGGACGGGCCGCTGCCCGACCCGCTGCTGCAGGCCGCTTTCGATCAGGTGGCGCGCAAGCCGCGGGGGGTGCAGGCGACGCTGCTCGACATCGGGGCGGGTCTGCTCAAGCCCGTGACCGAGCGGCTCATCGAGCGCGGTCACATCCGCCGGGAGAGCAGGAAGGTGCTGGGCCTGTTCAACGTGACCCGGACGCCGGCGGGCGACACCGGGCACGAGGCGGAGCTGCGGCAGCGGGTGCGGGCCGCGCTGGTCGACGGGGTGGAGCCCGACGCGCGTACGGCCGCGGTCATCGCCCTGGTCTCCGCGAGCGGCGCCCTGCCGTCGCTGCGGCCGGCGCTGGCGTGGTCGTCCACGGTGGCCCGGCGCGCGAAGGAGTTCGAGCAGGGCAACTGGGGCGCGAAGGCCGTCGGTGACGCGGTCAGCCAGGCCGCCGCGGCCATCGCCGCCGCGAGCGCCGTCACGGCCGTCACGGTGATCACCACGACGGGGAGCTAAGGGATTTGGGCGGTGGCGAGCGAGCCGGCGAACCCGGCCGGGCTCAGATCGAGCCCGCCGGGGACCACAGTCCGGCCGGGATGGTCGGGATCGGTCATGGTGGCCAGCACCTCGGCGGGGGACAGCCCCGCCGACTGCAGCGCCCGGAGTTCGCGCGGGTTGACCCCGAGCGGCTGCGGGCCGTTGCCGAGGTCGGTGCCGTAGCGCACCCGGCCGCCGTGCGAGAGGAATCTCCGCAGGTTGTCGACGGCGATCGACAGAGAAGAGGCGCCGTGGATCGCCAGCGTGCTGATCCACGTCATGCCCGCGTCGGCGCACGCCCGCACCACGCCGTCGTCCAGCAGTGCTGTCCACGGCGTGTGGGCCAGCATGTCGGCGCCGGCGGAAAGGGCGGCTTCGACCGTTCCCGGCCCCTCGGCGTGCACCACCACGGGCAGCGAGTGCGAGTGAGCGGCCGCGACCAGGGCGGCCAGGGTCGCGGGCGGCAGCATCGGGCCGCCCGCATGCGCCGTCACCTTGATCAGGGAGACGCCGGCCGCCGCGAGACCCGAAACGGCGTCGCCGGGGTCGTCCACGACGAGCCAGCTGCCGGCCGGCGCCCAGGAGCGGTCGGAAGGATATCCGCCCGGTGCGATCAAAAACGGACCCGCATACCGCGCGACCACCGGGCCGAACCCGCGTACGGCCGTGAGCTCCCCGCCGAGGTCCCACACCGCCGAGATGCCCCCGGCGGACAGCGCCGCCACGTCGATGAGCTGGGTGTGCACGTGCGCGTCGACGAGCGCGGGCAGGAGCGTCACGCGAGCAGATCCCGCAGCGTACGCAGCCCGTCGTGCACCTCGGCGAAGCTGGTGCTCAGCGGCGCCGGCCCGATCCGCAGCCCGTCCGGCCGCCGGTAGTCGGGGATCACCCCGGCCGCCCACAGCGGCTCGAGCAGCGCCTCGAACCCGGGCCGCCGCAGCGTCACGTGCCCGCCGCGCCGCGCCGGGTCCCGCGGCCCGGCCACCTCGACGCCGAGCGGGGCCAGCCACTCGTCGGCCAGCCGCAGCGCGTAGTCGGTGAGCCGCAGCGACTTGCGGCGCACCGCGGCGATGCCGGCCTCCTCGAGCAGGTCCAGGTTCGCGTCCAGCGGCACCATGCCCAGGATCGGCGGGGTGCCGCTGAGCAGCGCGCGGATGCCCGGCGCCGGCTCGTAGCCCGGGCCCATCTCGAACGACGCGCGGTGCCCCATCCAGCCCCAGATCGGCTGGCGGATCCCGGGCTGCAGATCACTGCGGACGTACGCGAACGCGGGCGCCCCCGGTCCGCCGTTGAGGTACTTGTACGTGCACCCGACCGCCAGGTCCGCCCGCCACGCGTCCAGCTCGACCTCCACCGAGCCCACCGAGTGCGACAGGTCCCAGAGCGTCAGCGCCCCGGCGGCGTGGGCGGCGTCGTTGATCGCGGCGGCGTCGGCGAGCCACCCCGAGCGGTAGGCGACGTGGCTCAGCAGCACCAGCGCCGTGTCGCCGTCCACCGCCGCGGCGACCTGCTCGGGCGTGATCCCGGCCTCGGGGTCGGTGGTGACCCAGCGCAGGGTCAGCCCGCGCTCTGCGGCGATGCCCTCGAGCAGGTAGCGGTCGGTCGGGAAGTTGTCCGTGTCGAGCACCACCGTGCGGCGGCCGGGCCGGGCGTCGACGGCCGCGCGGGCCAGCTTGTAGAGCAGCACCGACGTGGAGTCGGCGACCACGACCTGCCCGGGCGCCGCGCCCAGGGCCACCGTGCCGAGCCGGTCGCCCAGCCGCTGCGGCCACTCCAGCCAGCCGTCGGTCCAGCCCCGGATCAGCCGGCCCGCCCACTGCTCGCGGACGAACGCGTCGAGGCGCTCGGCGGTGGCGCGCAGCGGGCGGCCCAGCGAGTTGCCGTCCAGGTAGGCGATGACGTCGGTGCCCTCGGGCGTCAGGAACCGCTCCCGCAGGGCTCCCAGCTCGTCGGAGGCATCCAGCTCGGTGTAGTCCAGGTCCACACCCGCGAGCGTAGGTCAGATGTTGGCGAGCGTGCCGTCCCCGAGGATCGGCCCCCAGTAGACCCATCGCCCGTCGTGGCGCACGAACCGGCTGCGCTCCTGCATCTCGCCGGCCGTCCCGTGGTCGCGGAAGTGCGCCTTGAACTCGACCTGCCCCTCGGCGTCGAAGAGGCCGCCGCCGACCGTGTCGAGGACCTCCAGGCGCAGCCAGCGCAGCTGCGCGTCGGGCTCGATCTCGGCCGGGCGGGTGTCGGGGTGCCACGAGGAGAGCACGTAGTCGGCGTTGTCCAGGGCGAACGCGGCATAGCGCGAGCGCATGAGCGCCTCGGCCGTCGCCGGCGGGCGGCCGGCGTGGGCGGTGCCGCAGCACTGCTCGTACGCCGTGCCGAGCCCGCAGGGGCAGCTCATGGACTGGTCCGCGACCGCTTTCGCCGCGGGCCGGCGGCGCGTTGCACGTTTGGCCATCCGCCTATTCTTCCCCGCCCGCCGCGTCGAGTGACCGGTAGTACCGGATCTTCTCGCGGATGTGCGCCCGCTGCATGATCAGCTCGTCGATCCGGTTGCTCACGTCGGCGTCGTGGTCCTCGAGCAGCTGCCGGCGCTCGGCGGTGGTGGCGGCGTCCTTGCTCAGCTCGGCGTAGCGGCGCATCTGCGCGATCGGCATCCCGGTGTCCCGCAGGCAGCGCAGGATGCCCAGCCAGGCCACGTCGTCGTCGTCGAAGACGCGGCGCCCGCCCGGGGTGCGCGCGATGCCGCCGAGCAGCCCGATCCGCTCGTAGTAGCGCAGGGTGTCGAGGGTGAAGCCGGTCTTGTCCGCGGTCTCGCCCGGTGAATACGTCGGCATGCGTCGATTCTGCGCCCGGGCGGCGGTCGCGCGAAGCCCCGATCCCACGGCCGCGCCGCCGCACATCGCGCCGCGCACCGCGTACGGGGGGAGTCAGTAGTTCTGTTGTTCCGCCGCGATCTCGTTGATCACCTGCTGGCAGCGGTCCAGCTCGGCGATGAGCGTCTGCATCTCCTCGATGGCCGACACCGCGCTGCGGGTGCCCTCGCGGATGCCGGAGACCTGCCCGCCGATCTCGCTGGTGGCGGTCGCGGTCTCGTTCGCGAGATCCTTGACCTCGCTGGCCACCACGGCGAACCCGCGGCCGGACTCGCCCGCCCGGGCCGCCTCGATCGTCGCGTTGAGGGCGAGCAGGTTGGTCTGCTTGGCGATGGTGGCGATCAGCTCGACGACCTTGCCGATCTCGGTGCTCGCGGTCTCCAGCTTCTGGATCACGGTGACCGCGGTCTCCGCCGCGCTGACCGCCGAGCGGGTGGCCGTGGCCATGTCTCCGCTGATGTCGGCGAGCCGCCGGACGGACTGCCGGTTGCCGCTGTCCCACTGCGTGTCGGTCATCGCGCCCCCTTCGTCGTACCTTCACACCCTGGATCGGGCGTTCGCGGGCATTTCAGAGTTCCTTCGGCGCATTTCGCAAGACCAAGCACTGCGATGCCGTACGCCGCAAGCACCGGTCCCGTTCTTGCAAGCATCTGCCGTACGATTCCGACGTGACCAAGCGACTGGCCGAGGTGGCCACCAAGGCCGGCGTGTCCGAGGCGACCGTGAGCCGGGTGCTCAACGGCCGCTCCGGGGTGTCCGAGGCGACCCGGGCGTCGGTGCTGACCGCGCTGGACGTGCTCGGCTACGAGCGCCCCACCAAGCTGCGCGGTGAGCGCGGGCGGCTCGTCGGGCTGGTCCTGCCCGAGCTGCAGAACCCGATCTTCCCCGCGCTGGCCGAGGTGGTGACCGCCTCGCTGGCGCAGCGCGGCTTCACCCCGGCGCTCTGCGCGCGCACCATCGGCGGCGTGCCCGAGCGCGACTACATCGAGATGCTGCTGGACCACCAGGTGTCCGGCGTGGTCTTCGCCGGCGGGTCGTACGCGCTGGCCGAGGCCGAGCACGGGCACTACCGGATGCTGCTCGACCGCCGGATGCCCGTGGTGATGGTCAACGGCGGCGTCGACGGTCTGGGCTTCCCGCACATCTCGACCGACGACGCGGTTGCGATGGAGCAGGCGTACGGGCACCTGCGCTCGCTCGGCCACACCAGGATCGGCCTGGTGCTGGGGCCCGAGGACCACGTCCCGTCGCAGCGCAAGCTCGCCGCCGCGCGCCAGGCCGCGGAGGCCGAGCTGCCGGTGGAGCGCACGACGTTCTCGATGGAGAGCGCGCGGCTGGCCGCCGGCCGGCTCATCGAGCGCGGCGTGACCGGCATGATCTGCGCGAGCGACGTGCTGGCGCTGGGCTCGATCCGGGCCGCCCGGCGGCTCGGGCGCGACGTGCCGCGCGACGTCTCGGTGGTCGGCTTCGACGACAGCGCGCTGATGACGTGCACCGACCCGCCGCTGACCACGGTCCGGCAGCCCATCGAGCTCATGGGTCAGGCCGCCGTCGACGTGCTCGTGAAGCAGATCGAGGGCGCGCCGGCGACCACGGACGAGCTGCTCTTCGAACCGGAGCTCGTCGTGCGGGGTTCCACCGCGCCAGCACCCTGATCAGCGTCTTCACCGTTTCAGCCGGATGGGCCCGTCGGCCCGTCCGGCTTTTTCGTGCCCGCCGCCCCCGGGCCCATCCCACGCAAGATCAAAGAAGCGACCGGCCGGAGTCGAGTTTTTTCGCGGTGCGGTCTAGTTCTTGCGGGTCCTCGTTGGACTTTGTATCGTCATCGCCACGTAACACGACAGCGAGACCCACGTCACACCTTCTTTGATCGAGGCCCCAGGAAGGGCGGATCAACCATGTCCAGAATCAGGCTGTGCAGCGCCGTGGGCCTGCTCCTCGTCGCCGGCCTGGCGGCGTGCAGCGGCGGCGGGGACGAGGGCCAGGCCAAGGACGGCAAGGTCACCCTGGTGATCAACGGCCTCCCGCCCGCCACCGAGAAGGCCACCCACGAGCGCTTCCTCGCGAACGTCGCCGAGTTTGAGAAGGCCCATCCGGAC
>CAKUMG010000286.1 GCA_934667465.1 uncultured Actinoplanes sp.
AGATCCGGAAGGTCGGCCGGCGCCGAGGCGGGAGCGGAGGGCCCGGTCAGCGACTCGCAACCGGCGAAGGGCACGGACTGCTCCGGCTCGGGCGTGGCCTCGATGGCTGTGCACGCGGCAAGCAGCAGCGCCAGCGGGGCGGCCAGCCACGTGACCCGGGCGCCTGCCCTCACGGTGCCTCCGGCGTGACCACGGCGGCGGCCGGGACCAGGCCCGGATCGACGCCCGCGTGCACGGCGAGCTCGCGGGCGCGGGGCCCCTTGAGCAGTTTCGCCGCGGGGGCCGCCTCGGTCGGGCCGGTGCCGTAGGACGGGCACATGCTCGCCAGCGTGCAGGCGCCGCAGGCGGGCTTGCGGGCGTGGCAGACGCGGCGGCCGTGGAAGATCACCCGGTGCGAGAACATGGTCCAGTCGCGCTTCTCGATCAGGTCCGCGACCAGGAACTCGATCTTCACCGGGTCCTCCTCGTCGACCCAGCCGAACCGGTTGACCAGGCGGCGGAAGTGCGTGTCGACGGTGATGCCCGGCACGTCGAACGCGTTGCCGAGGATCACGTTGGCCGTCTTGCGGCCGATGCCCGGAAGCGCGACCAACTCGTCCAGCGTGCGCGGCAGGACGCCCTCGTGCCGCTCGACCAGGGCCTGGCCCAGCTTGATCAGGGAGTCGGTCTTGGCCCGGAAGAAGCCGGTCGGGCGGAGGATCTCCTCCAGCTGCGCCCGGTCGGCAGCCGCATAGTCGGCGGCCGTGCGGTAGCGCGCGAAGACGATCGGCGTGACCTCGTTGACCTTCTTGTCCGTGCACTGGGCGGAGAGGATCGTCGCCACGGCCAGCTGCAGCGGCGTGGTGAAATCGAGCTCGCAGTGCGCGTCGGGGTGGGTCTCCGCCAGCTCCCGGGCCATCTTGCGGGCCCGGCGCTTGCGCCCGATCGGCGTCTCCCCCGCGAAGCGCTTGGCCGACCGGACGAGAACGGATGCACCGGAGGACGCGGCGGCGACGGGACGACTCACGGAGCAAGAGTACGTCGCACTCCCGGCATTCCGGTGCCGCGAGACGGCCGAAAAAGCCCTTAACAGTTCACCCAGAGCGACGGATTTCCCCGCCCGCCGGGACGGGCGGTTACGCTCAGAGATCCAGATCGAGGGGTGCCCGCCCGTTTCCGGCCCGCGTGCGCCTAGACTGATCGTGCGCGGCGGAGCGCGTAGTCGGAGGTACAGCGATGGATGAGGTACTGGCTCGCAGCGGGATCTTCCAGGGCGTTGACCCGGAGGCTGCCGAGGCGCTCGCCAAGGAGATGGAGACGATCGAGTTCCGAAAGGGCGACATCGTCTTCAATGAGGGCGAGGCGGGCGACAGCCTTTACATCGTTCTCTCCGGCAAGATCAAGCTGGGGCGGCGGGCCGCGGACGGCCGGCAGAACCTGGTTTCGATCATGGGGCCATCGGACATGCTCGGTGAGCTTGCCCTGTTCGACCCCGGACCGCGGACGGCCACGGCCACCGCGGTGACGGACACGAGGCTGGCGCGGCTGAAGAAGTCGTCCCTGCGCCCGTGGCTGAACAACCGGCCGGAGATCGCGGAGCAGCTGCTGCGCGTCCTGGCCCGGCGGCTGCGGCGCACGAACGACGCCCTCGCCGATCTGATCTTCACGGACGTCCCGGGCCGGGTCGCGAAGAACCTGCTGCAGATGGCGGGCCGCTTCGGGACCAGGGACGGCGGGGTCCTGCGGGTCACGCACGACCTGACGCAGGAGGAGCTCGCGCAGCTGGTCGGAGCCTCGCGGGAGACCGTGAACAAGGCCCTGGCCGACTTCGCCTCCCGGGCGTGGCTGCGCCTGGACGGCAAGAGCGTGATCATCCTGGACCCGGAACGCCTGGCCCGCAGGGCCCGCGTCTGACCCAGGCTGCTCGGAACGGCCGCCTTCCCGATGGGGAGGCGGCCGTTTTGCGTCCGAGACTCGAAACCCAGGATCCGAGGCCTCGCCACCCCGGCCGGAACGGGCCTGTGATCGGTGTCTCGTTGATAACGATAAGAGCATTTTGATCTAGGCCCGAGCTAAAGGGCCCACCCCTGAAACCGCAGCTCAGCCCGCACATGCACGGCCCTCCCGGGAAAAGGTATGTAACGGCCCATTTCATACCCGATCGGAGGAGCAACCTGCCCCTCGCCGATCCGTGTCAAAGCCGCCCGGACAGTCGTTAGCGGAATGGTCGATACGACGGTGGAGAGGGCGCGGTTTTGAACGAGGTGGCGGGCGTGCAGTTCAGCGGGGTGACGACGTGACCGTGCTGAACACCGCTATCGACCCGCGTACGCCCGCGTATCTCGCGAACCGCAGCGCGATGCTCGAGCGGCTGGCCGAACTGGAGACCGCGCTCGAGGCCGCCCGCGCGGGCGGCGGCGAGAAGTGGGTCACCCGCCATCATGCCCGAGGCAAGCTGCTGCCCCGCGAGCGCGTCGAGATGCTGCTCGACCAGGACAGCCCGTTCCTCGAGCTGTCACCGGTCGCGGCGTGGGGTTCCGAGTTCCCGATCGGGGCCAGCGTCGTCACCGGGATCGGGGTCGTCGAGGGTGTCGAGTGTGTGGTCGTCGCGAACGATCCGACTGTCGACGGCGGGGCCGTGAATCCGTACACGATGGAGAAGATCCGCCGGGCGGCGCGCATCGCGACCGTCAACCGGCTGCCGATGGTGAACCTGGTCGAGTCGACCGGGGCGGCGGCGCCGGCCGGACCGCCGCCGGGCGGGGCGATCGCGCGCGATCTGAGTCAGCTGACCGCGGATCGCGTACCGACGGTGTGTGTGGTCTTCGGCGCGACCACCGGCGACGCGGCCTACCTCCCCGCGCTCTCCGACTACACGATCATGGTGCGCGGGCACGCCAAGATGCTGACGATCCACCCGCAGCCGGTCCGGGCCGCGGGTGCCAACGGGCGTCCCGCGCCCGAGGTGCGCAGCACGCCGACCGTGCCCGCCGGGGTCACCGGGCCGGCCGACCAGCTCGCCGAGGACGAGCGGGACGCCCTGCGGCTCGCGCGCCAGTGCGTCCGGCGGCTCAACTGGCGCAAGCGCGGCCCGCAGCCCCGTACGCTCCCTCCGCCCGTGCCCCGGTACGACGCCGAGGACCTGCTCACCCTCGTCGGCGGCGACCCGCAGTCGATGTTCGACCCGCGCGAGGTGCTGGCGCGGGTGCTCGACGACAGCGACTTCGACGAGTTCAAGCCCGCGCAGGGCACCGGGCTCGTCTGCGGGTGGGGCGAGCTGCACGGCTACCCGATCGGCGTGGTGGCCAACCTGGGCGGCGCGTTCTCGCCGGCCGAGACGCAGAAGGCCGTGCACTTCATCCAGCTGGCCAACGCGACGTCGACCACGCTGCTGTTCGTGCAGTACACCGGGACGCCCGCGGCCGAGCCGAACGAGGCCGCCGACGTCCGGCACGGCGCGCCGCTGGTGCACGCCGTGGCCGGTTCCACCGTTCCGCACCTGACGCTGATGATCGGAGCGGCGCCGCCCGAGGAGGCCGGCGGCATCTACGGCCGCGCGTACGAGCCGCGCTTCCTGTTCAGCTGGCCGGTGGAGCGACCCGCGGACGGGCCGCTCGGCAAGCTCCCCGACGACGGGGTCATCGATCCCCGCGACACCCGTACGGTGCTCGGTTTGTGCCTGTCGGCGGTGCACAGCGCGGCCGTCGAGGGCGCTGATCACGTCGGCGTGTTCCGGCCCTGACGGACGACCACGCGTGGTGGCGGCGGCCTGGTGGCCGCGCCGCCGGGCCCTGACAGACCGCGAAAGGTAGAGCAGAGCAGTGATCCGACGTCTTCTGGTGGCCGACCGGGGTGAGATCGCCCGCCGGGTCTTCGCCACGTGCCGCCTGGTCGGCATCGAGACGGTCGCCGTCTACTCCGATGCCGACGCCGACGCACCGCACGTGACCGAGGCGGACTACGCGGTACGGCTCGCCGGCGGCACCGCCCAGGCCTCCACCTATCTGCGGGGTGATCTGATCATCGCCGCGGCGCAGCGGGCCGGCGCCAACGCCATCCATCCCGGCAACGGGGTGCTCGCCGAGGATCCCGAGTTCGCGATCGAGGTCGCCGACGCGGGGATGATCTGGGTGGGCGCCCCCGCCAAGACCCTGGGGACGCTGCACGACAAGGCCGCCACGAAGGCGATCGTCGCCGAGGCGGGCGTGCCGGTGCTGCCCACGTTCACCGATCCCGCCGAGGTCACGGGCTTCCCCGTGCTGCTCAAGCCGGTGAGCGGCGCGGGCGGCAGCGGGCTGCGCGTGGTGCGCGACCCGGCGACGCTGGCCGAGGTCGTCGCGTCGGCCCGGCAGGAGACCGGCGACGAGGTCTTCTGCGAGCCCTATCTGGAGAACGTCCGGCATATCGAGGTGCCGATCATCGCCGACACGTTCGGTGCGGTCGTGCCGTTCGGCGAGCGCGAGTGCTCGGTGCAGCGCCGCTACCAGAAGATCATCGAGGAGACCCCGTCCCCGGCCGTCGACCCGGCGCTGCGCGAGCAGCTCTGCCGAGCGGCGATCATCGCGATCCGCGCGCTCGGCTATGTCGGCGTGGCCGCTGTCGAGTTCCTGCTCGACGACGACGGCGACTTCTGGTTCGTCGAGCTGACCCCGAGCCTGCAGGTGGAGCACGCGGTCACCGAGTGCGTCTCGGGCTACGACATGGTCCGCCTGCAGCTGCTCGTCTCCGAGGGCGGCAGCCTGCCGATGCCCGGGCCGCCGCCGATCCGCGGGCACGCCATCGAGGTCCGGATCTGCGCGGAGGACCCGGCGTACGCGTGGCTGCCCGCCTCCGGCACCCTGCACCGCTTCCGGGTGCCGGACGTCGCGGGCTCGTTCCGCCCGCTGCCCCAGCCGGGTCTGCGGCTGGACGCGGGCGTGGTGGACGGCTCGGTGGTCGGCGTCGAGTACGACTCGATGCTCGCCAAGCTCGTCGCGTGGGCACCGACCCGGCAGGAGGCGGCGCGCATGCTGGCCTCCGCGCTGACCCGCTCCGAGCTGCACGGCGTGGTCTCCAACCGGGACCTGCTCGTACGCGTCCTGCGCCACGGCGCCTTCCGGGCGGGCAATGTGGACACCGGCTTCCTCGACCGGCACCCGGAGGTGTTCGCGCCCCTGCTGTCGTCGGTCGACGCCGTACGGATCTCCTGCCTGGCCGCCGCGCTCGCGGGTGCCGCCGCCCGGCGGGCCGGCGCGCCCGTGCTCCGCTCGCTGCCCTCCGGCTGGCGCAACGTCCCGTCCGGCTCGCAGACCGCCGTGTACGACGGCCCGGCCGGCCCGGTCGAGGTCGGGTACCGGATGAACCGGCACGGCGAGCTCGCGGGCTGGTGGGTGCGTTCCGTGGACCCGGAGGAGCTCGACCTCGCGGGGCTGGGCCAGGCGCCGACCCTGGACGACCACCCCCCGACCACAGTCGTACGCGCCGACGGCTCCCGCGTGGATCTCGACGTCAACGGCATCCGGCTCACGCTGCGGGTGCACCGGGTGGGCGACGTGTCGTACGTGGACAGTCCCGAGGGCTCGGTGGCCCTGCGCGAGCTGTCCCGCTTCCCGCTGCCCGCGCTCGAGGCCACCGAGGGCTCGCTGATCGCGCCGCTGCCCGGGGCGGTCCGGCGCGTGCTCGTCGTGCCCGGTCAGCGGGTCCGGGCCGGTGAGCTGCTGCTGACCCTGGAGGCCATGAAGCTGGAGCACCCGGTGCACGCGCCGTCCGCCGGGGTCGTCGCCTCGCTGCCGGTGCACCCGGGCGCCGAGGTGGACACCGGCGAGCTGCTGGCGGTCCTGGACCCGGAGTGAGCCGTCGCCCGAGGCGGATCACTCCCGGGCCAGCACCGGCCCGTGGAGCAGATCGGGGCCCTGCCCGGCCAGGCAGCGGAACGTCCGGTCCTCCGCGGTCGGCGGCAGCACCGACAGCGCCCACTGCGCGCTGTCGGTGCGCGTGGTCGTCCGCCGGAACGTCTCGCGGCTGCAGATGCTGCGAACCCCGGGGTCCGTCGTCACGGCCGCGCGGTCCCGCGGGTCGACGCCGGTGGGCAGGGCCCCGACGGCGAAGACCTCCCAGCTGTGCCGGGTCGAGCAGGCGACCCGCTGCGCGATGCTGCTGCCGTCGCGGGGCGTGAAGCACTCGAGCTCGCCGGGGCAGTGCGCGATGTCGCGTACGCATCCGGGCAGCCGCGTCATCGCCACCGGCACGGTCGACGTGGCCGGCGCCAGCCGCTCGGCGACGGAGGCGAGCGATCGGACGGCCGGGCCCTGCGCGGACGCGAGCCACGCCGTGCCCACCGTCGCGGCGGTCAGCAGGAACACGCCGAAGCCGCCGAACAGCCACTTGCGCTTGCTCCGCTTCGCCGGGTTCTCCGTGTGCACGGTCGGCGTCTCGTCGGAGGTGTCCCGGGTCGGTGTCACCGGCGGCACGGGCCGCGGCTGCGGCGAGGAGTGCTGGGGCCGGGGCGCGGGCGGCGTGTAGCTCTGCGCCCGGTAGACCGACGCCGGCGGCTGCCCCTCCGAGCGCTCGAGCTGCAGCCCGCCGAGCATCTCCCGCAGCTGCTCGGCGGTGGGCCGGGCCCGCGGCTCGTTGGACATGCCGTAGCGCAGCACCTCGGTGAGCGCCCGGGGGATGCCGGGCAGGTCCGGGACCGGCCGGTTGAAGAGGTCCATCAGCGTGATGAGGCTGGGGCTGCGGTTGCTCTCCCAGCGCGGCGGGTGCCCGGCCATGACGGCGTAGAGCGTGGCGCACAGCGCGTACACGTCCACGGCGCCGGACGGCTCGGCATGCGAGAACATCTCGGGCGGCGCGTAGGCCGGGGTCAGCACCTCCAGCGTCACCGAGGAGTCGCGCATCTCGCCCAGCACCGCGAGCCCGAAGTCGGCGAGGACCGCGGGGTTGAAGTGCGAATAGAGGATGTTGGCCGGCTTCACGTCGCGGTGCAGCACCCCGTTGGCGTGCGAGTGCACCAGCGCGTCCGCGATCTTGAAGCCGAGGTCGCGCGTCTCGCCCGCGCCGAGCGGGGACACCCGCATCCGGTCCAGGTAGGAGCCGTCGCAGAGCTCCATGATGAGGCACGGG
>CAKUMG010000287.1 GCA_934667465.1 uncultured Actinoplanes sp.
CGGGTGGGGCGCTTTCGTCCGGTGATGCCGGGCAGGGGCTTTCGTCGGGTGGGGGTGTGGCGGCGTCCGAGGGGGATCGCCGGCGCGGGATCCCGGCGGTCGATCGGCGGGCGTTGCTGCGGGCGGCTGTGGTGCTGGGCGGTGGCGCGCTCGTGACGGGCGGGGCCGCCGGTGCGGTGCGACGGGTGCGTGGCGGAGCGATCGCGCGGACCCGGGAGGCCATCGCCCTGCCCGCGGCCGCCGACCCGGCCCGGCCGCTGCCCGCGGGGCTGGCGCCCGGGTTCACGTCCGAGAAGCTCTACCGGGTGGACACGGCGCTGACCGTGCCCCGGATCGATGTGGGCGAGTGGCGGCTGCGGTTGCACGGGATGGTCCGCGAGGAGCGGGAGCTCTCGTTCGAGGACCTGCTGAACCGGCCGCTCGTCGAGCGCGACATCACGCTGAACTGTGTGTCCAGTGAGGTCGGCGGCCCGTACGTGGGAACCGCCCGGTGGCTGGGTGTGCCGCTCGCGCCGCTGCTCGCCGAGCTGGGGGTGGATCCCGCGGCCGACCAGCTGGTGGCGCGCTCGGTGGAGGGCATGACCATCGGGACGCCGGTCTCCACGTTGCTCGACGGTCGCGACGCGATGCTCTGCGTCGGGATGAACGGGGAGCCGCTGCCGCTCGAGCACGGATTCCCCGTACGGATGCTCACTCCCGGCCTCTACGGCTATGCCGGCTCCTGCAAGTGGATCACCGAGCTGGAGCTCACGACGTTCGCGGAGTTCGACGCCTACTGGGTGCGGCGCGGCTGGGCGGCGCAGGGTCCGGTGAAGACGGCCTCGCGGATCGACGCGCCGAAGCCGTTCGGCCGGGTCGAGGCGGGCACGGTGCGGGTGGCCGGAGTGGCGTGGGCGCAGGGACGCGGCATCCGCACGGTCGAGGTGCGCGTCGACGACCGCCCGTGGGAGAAGGCCGAACTACTGCCCGTGCCGTCCTCGGACACGTGGGTGCAGTGGCGCTACGACTGGCGGGCCACCGCGGGGCAGCACAGCCTCACCGTGCGGGCGACCGACGGCACCGGGGCCGTGCAGACCGAGGAGCGGGCAACGCCGTTCCCGGACGGCGCCACCGGCTGGCACAGCATCACCGCGACGGTCGAGTGACCCCGGGGCCGTTGCTCCGGCGCTGATCCGCCCGTCCGCCGGTGGGGCGAGCGCGTGTGCCGATGAAGTGAGTGCGCGTGCCGGTGGGGTGAGCACGTGAGCCGCGGATTTGAGCGCGTGTCGACTCGAGACCGGTCCGCCCGCCCGCGGCCCTTTCAGGGGCGGCTGGGCGGGCGGTCCGGTTCCGCTGACGTGCGGGCGAGCCGGGGTCAGGGGACCGTGCGCTCGATGGCCGCGGGGCCGTCGCGGTCGAGCTCCTCGCGGGCGTGTTCGACGGCGGCGGGGGTCGGGTCGTGCCCCTCGGCCTCGGCCAGGTCGACCGGATCCCACTGCTGGCCGGCGCCCGTACGGGTCGATGGCTCCTCGCCGGGCTGGAGGAACTCGGGGTTGTCCGGATCGGGGCCACCGCCGGTGATGAAAGCGTCCACCGCCACGTCGTCCTCGATGGCGCTGACCACTTCCGGCGATTCCTCCAGGGGCGGTCGGTTCTCCTCGGTCATGGGTTCCTCCAAAGTGGCACGCTGAAGTCGTTTCTCCGGCTTACCCCGTGGCACTCCCTCTCAACGCCGGCCGATCCGCGCGACATTTTTCGCGCCTGCACAAAAAGGTCAAGCGTGCCGTTCGGTGCCGTGCGAGCGTGATTCGGACAGGCGCCGCGCGCATCGGATGGACGGTGCGTAGTGAGTTGAATACATTTCTGCAGGTGTCACCTGTGTGCACGTCCGGCGGGGATCGTGCACATCGGTGGCGAGGGGAACGTGACGAAGATGAGCGATCGGTTACAGGTGCGGACGGACGCGCCATCGGCGGGGCGGGGCCGGCGATGAGCAGCTTGCCCGACGCCGAGCGCGATGCGAGAGAAGTGGTGCGGCTGCTCACGGGCCTGGCGACGATGCTCGACCGGCGGGGCGTCGACCTGAGCGACGAGAGCCAGGTGCTGTCGGAGCTCGCGCGCGACGGTGGGCCGGCGGCCGGCCGCGTGCTCGAGTACCTCCGGCGGCTGCGGGGGGCGGGCGACGGGGAGGCCGTGTCCGTGCCCGTGCGGCTCGGGCTGTGGCGTGACTGGGTTCCGCCGCGCGGCAGCCTCTTCGCGGGCCCGCCCGGGGCGTCCGCCGTGGACGATCTGCCGCGCCCGCGCCGCCGCCGCGATCCGGGGGAGTGACGGGCCCGGCCGCGCTGAGCTGCCGTCACCGCGCCGCGGTGCTGCCTGACCGCTTGCGCCGCAGTGTGGTCCGTCTGCGTGCGCCGCCGCGGGCCGGCCGCGTACGCCGCGGTGCTGGTCGGTTGCCCGCGGGCGCGCGTCCGATGTAGTAACGGCGGGTGACCGGCGTGCGCCTCCGAGCGTGACGACCAGCCACCCGGCGATCCACCGGGTGACGGGTCGGCGACCGCGCAGCGTGTCCGGAGGCGAGACCCGTCAGCGACCGCGCAGCGTGTCCGGAGGCGAGACCCCGAAGCGCGACCGGTACGCCGCGGCGAACCGGCCCAGATGCGCGAAGCCCCACCGGTGCGCCACCGACGCCACGGTGGTCCGCGCCGGGTCCTCGCGGCGCAGCGCCTCGTGCGCCTTGCCGAGCCGCACCTGTTGCAGGTAGGCCATCGGCGTGCTGCCCACGTACCTGCGGAAGCCCTCCTGCAGCGAGCGCACGCTGATCCCCGCGATCTGCGCCAGGTCGCCCACGGTGAAGGGGCGCTCCGGTTCGGAGTGGATCGCGTCCATGACCCGCTTGATGGCTCGCGGCGGGCCGCTCGGCGCCGGTGCGGTCAGCTCCTCGGTGTAACGGTGCGGCAGGCTCAGTAACAGCCCGTTCAGCACGGTGCGGCGGATCTGCTCCACGAACAGCGGCTCGTGGACGAGGCTCGCCGGGTGGCAGATCTCGCTGCGCACCAGCCGGATGAGCCGCCGCCAGCTGACCATCGGCCCGTTCCGGAGATCGATGGAGCCGGGCAGCTCGAGGGGTCCCTCGATCCGGTGACCCAGCAGGGTGGAGAGCTCGTCCTCCAGAGCCGACCGCTCGACCTTGACGTCCAGCTCGGAGGAGTGGGCGTCGTGGAGGGTGTAGACCGGGTAGCCGGGGCCGAACAACACCGCGTTCTCGGGGTCCGAGACCACCCGATGGCCGGCGTGCTGAGAGCGCACCTTGCCCTGCAGGGGGAGGGTGACGTGGTAGGCGTTCAACTCGTTTGCGGTGAGCGTCACAGGGGAGCCGAATCCCAGCTGGCCGATGGTGAGAGGTCCGAGCTGGATCACATCGCAGCGGAACAAGAACCCCTCGGCGCCCTCCGGCACGCCCACCGACAGGGGGTAATAGAAACGACGGAGCAAGAACCTGGTGTCGTCCAGATCATCACTGGCGATGGTCGCCTCCGCCGGAGCCTTTGCGGCTCGGAAGTGAACATCAGTCATCTCTCAAAGCACTCCCATGCATACTCTGAGTATTCTTATGGGGTGCGGTGTCGTCAACGTCCGCGCTAATCGGTGACCGTTACGGCACATTCCGGCCAGATGAACTACTCTGGCGTTCCGCGCCTACCTGGCGTAACTTGCAGACCAGCGGAATGTTGTCAGACGCGATGCCGGCCGGCGCCTTGGTGAGGCACCGGGCTGGGCACACCGCCCGCCACCGGACGGTGGCACAGCAGGATTCGCGGAAGGTTCGGCGTCGCCCGCATGACGCCAGGAAGAGGGCAGCCGTGTATCTGCCGATCACCACTCGTCAGCTGGCCGACGGCACCATCGAGATCGCGCCGAGCGGCGAGATCGATCTCGACAACGCCCATGTCATGCGGGACGCCGTCAACGACGTCCTCACCACGCAGACGCCGGGCAGGATCGACCTCGACCTCCAGCGTGTGATGCTCATCGACAGCATCGGCATCGGGATCCTGGTCGCCTGCTTCCACACGGCTGCCGCGTCCGGGGTCAAGCTGGTGGTCAGTCACCCGAGCCCCACCGTCTACCGGCAGCTCTGGATCTCCGGGCTCGTCGGCCTGCTCGGGTGTGCCGAGCCGCCCACCCCGCGCACGTCGGTCGGCCTGCGCCCCAGCTGAACCGGTTCGACCGTGCCCCGTTGCCGCGGGGTGCGGAGACACCCGGCTCAGGGATGCGCCCGTTGCCGCGGACGGGTCACTGGGCCGGGGCTCGTCGACCCGGACCTCCGGGTTCCTAAGCTTCGGCGATACGGCTCGCCAGTCATGGGCGTCGGCGACCCGGCCTGCGGGTCGTGAGCCGAGCATGACGCAGGGGCCCGGTTTCCCGAGCCCCTGGTCGCTTGCGGCGTACGGTCAGTGCATCGGGAGACCGGCCGTGGCCTCCTGCTCCCGGCGCTCGTCACCGCTCATCGTGTGCAGCGGCTTCTCCTTGATGAAGATCACCGCGACGAACGCCAGCGCGGCGATCGGGGCGGCGATCAGGAACAGCTCCGAGGTCGCCGTGGCGTAGATGTCGGCGACGATCTGGCGCACCGGCTCCGGCAGCGTCGTGACGTCCGGAACCTGGTGGGTGCCGCCGCCGGCGGACTCCGCACCCGGGATCTTCTCCGCGAACAGCGACGTGACCTTGGCGGCCAGCACCGCGCCCAGCGCGCTCACGCCGATCGTGCCGCCCATGCTGCGGAAGAACGTCAGCGTCGAGGTGGCCGCGCCGAGCTCGGCGGCGGGCACGTCGTTCTGGGCGGCGAGGACCAGGTTCTGCATGAGCATGCCGACGCCGACGCCGAGGATGATCATCCAGAGCGACAGGACGACCCGGTTGGTGTTCGCGTCGATCGTGCTCAGCAGCAGCATGCCGACGGTCATCAGGATCGCGCCGACGACCAGGTAGATCTTCCACTTGCCGGTCTTGGTGATGAGCGCGCCCGCCACCGTGGAGGAGACCAGCAGGCCGAGCACCATCGGCAGGCTCATCAGGCCGGCGACGGTCGGCGACATGCCGAGGGCGATCTGGAAGTACTGGCTGAGGAAGACCGTGCCACCGAACATGGCCACACCGACCAGCGTGCTGGCGATGATGGTCAGCGTGACGGTGCGGTTGCGGAAGATGCCCAGCGGGATGATCGGCTCGGGCGCGCGGGACTCCACCCACACGGCCAGGGCGAGCAGGACGACGCCACCGATCACGAACGCGGCGGTCTGCCAGGAGGCCCAGTCGAACTGGTTGCCCGCCAGGGTCGACCAGATCAGCAGCACGCTAACGCCGGACGTGATGAGCAGCGCGCCCAGCCAGTCGATGGTCACACGCTTGCGGACCTGCGGCAGCCGCAGCGTGCGCTGGAGCATGAGGATCGCCGCGACGGAGAACGGCACGCCGATGAAGAAGCACCAGCGCCAGCCCAGCCAGGAGGTGTCTACGATGACGCCGCCGATCAGCGGCCCGGCGACGGTCGCGACGCCGAAGACCGCGCCGAAGATGCCGGCGTAGCGGCCCATCTCCCGCGGCGGGATCATCGCGGCCATCACGATGGTGGCGAGCGCCGTCATGCCGCCCGCGCCGATGCCCTGGATGACCCGGCTGACGATCAGGACCTCGACGTTGGGCGCGAAGCCGGCGATCAGCGAGCCGACCACGAACAGGCCGAGCGAGAGCTGGATCAGCAGTTTCTTGCTGTAGAGGTCGGCCATCTTGCCCCACAGCGGCACGGTCGCCGTCATGGCCAGCAGCTCGGCGGTGACGATCCAGGTGTAGACCGACTGCGAGCCGTTGAGGTCGGCGATGATCCGGGGCAGGGCGTTGGAGACGATCGTGCCGGCCAGGATGCTGACGAACATGCCGAGCATCAGGCCGGACAGGGCCTGCAGAACCTGGCCGCGGCTCATCCGGCCGGAGACCGCGGCGGTCGCGTCCTTGGTGACGGTGCCGCCCGCCGCCGCGGCGTCCTCCGCGACCGTCGCGTGCGCGGGGGTGGCGCCCGGTGAAATGTCGGAACTCATCTGATTCCTCGGTGGTAGGGGTGGGTGGTTCGGGGTGTCCCTGGCGGTGCAGGGTGGGTGGTGCGGTGAGGGTGGTCAGTCGGGCGCGGGTTCGGTCAACCAGGCGCGAGGATGGACAGTCGGGCGCAGGGCCGGTCAGCCGGGCGCGGGTCGGCCAGGCACAGGCCGGTCAGCCGGGCGCGGGGTCGGTCAGGCCGGCCGCCAGCAGGTCGAAGGCCTCGACGACCAGGGCGGGCAGGCGCAGGGCACCACCCGACGCGGCCCACCGCATGACGGAGGTCCGCAGCGCGGCGCCGGACACGGCGGCCACCAGCTGGGGATAGGCCGACGAGGCGGGCACGCCCAGCCGCCCGGCGATGACGTTGACCAGCTCCTGCTCGGCCGACGCCGACTGCTTGATGAGGGCGGCCAGCAGCGCGGGGTTGGCGTCCATTACGCGGAACCGCATCAGCCAGAGGTCGCGCTCGCCCTCGACCGCCTCGAGGTCGGGCGCCATCGCGATGACCAGCGCGCTCAGCGTGGGCACCGCGGACGGCACCGCGAGGAACCGCTCGCGCATCGCCTGCTGGGCCCCGAACTCGTCGCCGAGCAGGGCCTCGTCCTTGCTGGTGAAGTAGTTGAAGAACGTGCGCGGCGACACGTCGGCCGCCTCGGCGATCTCCTCGACGGTCACGTGCTCGAGGCCGCGCTCGTCGACCAGACGCAGGGCGGCCTGCATCAACGCCTGGCGCGTCTGCTGCTTCTTGCGGTCACGACGGCCGGGCGGCGCGGTCTGCTGGGGCACGGGTCCACCGTACGATCGAATTTGCAGTCAATGCAAACTTTTAGCGAGTGCATGATTGTGTCGCGGGCAACACCGCCCCACCTGCGTCGGCGGGCGCACCGGTACGACCGGGGCACGGCCGGTTCTCCGGGCTCCTCGCACGTTCATCCGCGCGGGTGAACGTGCCGAGGCCCTCGCCCGCCCGGCGGTGACTTACGGTGGAC
>CAKUMG010000288.1 GCA_934667465.1 uncultured Actinoplanes sp.
TGAACCGGGAGCGGACAGGTGTCCGCGGCGCGCCCGTCACGGTCGCGACGCTGGACGGCGGCCGGGTGCTGCTCGCCGAGGACAACGACGTGAACCGGACCGTGTTCCGGCGCATGATCCAGCTGCTCGGCGTGGAGTGCGACGCGGTGCCCGACGGCGCGGCCGCCGCGGAGGCGCTGCTCGGCGCGAACCCGTACGACGTCGCCCTGATGGATCTGCAGATGCCCGGCACCGACGGCTTCGAGGCGACCCGGCTCGTTAGGGCGGCCGGGAACGCCACGCCGATCCTGGCACTCACCGCGACGGCGCTGCACGGTGACAAGGAGCGCTGCCTCGCGGTCGGCATGAACGGCCACCTCAGCAAGCCGATCACGCTGCCGGAGCTGCGGGCGGCGCTGGTGCCGTACCTGTCGAAGTCGTCCTCCCCCGCTCCGCCCGAGGCGCCACCCGCGGCGGAGGCGCCGGCACCCGTCGCGGACCTCGACCTGAGCCGCCTGCGCGAGCTGGAGGAACAGCTCGAGGACCGGGCCCTGGTGGTGGCGACCGTCGACACGTTCCTGGCCCAGCTCGACGGTCGCCGCTTCGCCCTCTCCGACGCGTTGCGCCGGCAGGACCACGACGCGCTGCGGGCTGCCGCGCACACGCTCAAGTCCTCCAGCGCCCTGCTCGGTGCCCAGCCGCTCGCGGACGCGTGCGCCGAGGTCGAGCGGCAGGCCGTCGCCGGTACCAGCGCCGAACGGCTGACCCGGCTGGTGGCCGAGGTCGAGAGCAGCGTGACCGGTGCGACCAGGGTCATGAAGAGCTACCTCGCCGGGGACGAAAGGTGACGACGGTGCCGGACGACGCTTCCGCCGAACCGGGCGACGTGACCGCCGAGCTCGAACGGGAGCGGCGGCGCAACGCCGAGCTGGAGAGGACCGTCAGCGACCTGCACCACTCCGTGCAGGAGCTGGAGGCCTTCGCGCGCGAGGTCAGCCACGACCTCAAGGCGCCCCTGGCCGGCATCCTCGGCTACGCCCAGCTGCTGGAGAACCTCGACTTCGGCGGGCAGCGGCCGGCCGAGTTCGACGACTTCGTGGCCGAGATCGGCCGCGGCACGGGGCTGATGAGCCGGCTGATCGACGACGTGCTGGCCTACTCGACGGCGCGCGGTGCCCGGATGCACCTGAGCACCGTGGAGCTGGACCCCGTCCTGGAGGACGTGGCGGCGGAGTGGGTGGGCGACGGCTCCGGCCCGGCGCCACGGATCACCTGGGACCGGCTGCCGGCGGTGCACGGCGACCAGCTGATGCTGCGCCGAGTGATCGACAACCTGGTCGGCAACGCGGTGAAGTACGTGCGGGCGGGCGAGGCGGCCCGGGTGCACGTGTCCGCGGATGTCATCCCCGCGGCGGAGGGCCACGACGGCTTCGTCCGGCTGGAGGTCACCGACCAGGGCATCGGCATCCCCGAGGGGCAGCACGAGGCGATCTTCGGCGAGCTGCACCGGGCGCATCCGAGCTATCCGGGTACGGGTCTGGGGCTGACCATCTGCCGGCGGATCGTGCGGCGGCTCGGCGGGGAGATCGGTGCCGACCCGGACCACACGGGCGGGGCGCGGATCTGGCTGACGCTGCCGGTGGCGCGGGCCGTGCCGGCGGGCGCCGGCGGCGGCCTGCCCGCGGCCGGCGCCGTACAAACAGGGTCTGCAGAGAATATCCTGTGAAATTGCCCGCCCGCTGACCTCGTCTTGCTCCTGTCTTGAGTTTGGCCGCCGATCTACCTGGCCGAACGACCTTCAGCGAGATGAGGCCAGATGAACGTGAGGCGATTGCTCACCACGGTGGGCGCCGGACTTCTAGGAGTCGCGGCGACCGCCGTCGTGATCCCATCGGCCGCGGTCGACGTGGTGTGGAAGGCGGCCCCCTCCGGCCCCGAGCCCACCTACTACCAGATCGGCTACGGCCAGGAGAAGGTCACGGCCGTCACCAAGGTCGACGCGACGACGACGCGGGCCCGGATCAACCTGGACACCGCCAAGTCGTGGATCGTGCAGGTCAAGGCGTACAACGCGAACGGCGGCAGCGGCGCCCTCAACGGCACCGTGCCGATCTGGAACGCGCCCGCCCCCGCGGCGGCGGCCGAGCCGGCCACCGTCACCACCGACGCGGCCGCCACGCCGGTCAGCATCCCGGAGCCCGGCGCCGGCACCGTCACGTCGCCGTCGGCCGACGCACCGGCCCTGGACACCGAGGGCGTCACCACCAGCACGCGGGCCGGTTTCAGCACCGATACCGACCCGCCGATCATCAAGGCGGCCCTGTCGCCGGTGCCCTCCGGCAGCTGGCTCAAGGCCCCCACGACCATCAGCTTCACCTGTGAGGACCCGGGCGGCTCGATCGCCAAGTGCCCGGCCGACATCAAGGTCGACAAGGACGGCGCGCAGCAGCGCTTCGCGGGCACCGCTGTCGACGGCGTCGGCAACACCACCACCATCACGCTGACCCTCAACGTCGACCAGACCGCCCCCACCATCTCCGCCGAGATCAAGGGCACCAAGAACGCCGAGGGCTGGTACACCTCGGTGCCGGTCATCCACTACACCTGCGCCGACGCGACCTCGGGCGTCAACCTCTGCCCGGCCGACACCCCCGTCACCAAGGACGGCATCAACCAGCGGGTCATCGGCACGGTCCTGGACAAGGCGGGCAACACCGCCACCGCCCCGGTCGTGATCAACCTCGACCAGCTCGCCCCGCAGATCACCGCGACCGTGCTCGGTGACGCCAACGCCGACGGCTGGTACACCACGCCCCCGACCATCCGCTACACCTGCAGCGACGCGGGCTCCGGCATCGCGCTCTGCCCCGAGGACCGCAAGGTCACCACGGACGGCAAGCTGCAGAGCCTGGTCGGCACCGCCGTCGACAAGGCCGGCAACAAGGCCGACGTGGCCCTCAAGCTCAACGTCGACACCAAGGCGCCGACCATCACCGCCGAGATCGTCGGCGACAAGGGCGACAACGGCTGGTACGGCGCGAACCCGATCGTGCACTTCACCTGCACCGACGAGGGCTCGGGCGTCGGCTCCTGCCCGGGCAACCAGATGCTGATCCTGGACGGCACCGACCAGACGATCTCCGGCACCGCCCGGGACATCGCCGGCAACACCGCCACCACCTCGATCACGCTGAACGCCGACAAGACCGCCCCGGCGATCACCGCCGTGGTCATCGGCGCCGAGCCGAACGCGGACGGCTGGTACCGCACCGCGCCGACCGTGCACTTCACCTGCTCCGACGCCGGCTCCGGCATCGCGAGCTGCCCCGACGACATCACCCTCGACGGCGAGGCCACCGAGCAGAAGATCATCGGTACGGCCACCGACAAGGCGGGCAACCGCACCACCGCGGCGCTGACCCTCAAGGTCGACACCACCGCGCCGTCCATCACCGCCGAGGTCCTGGGCGACATCAGCGAGGCCGGCTGGTTCCGTACGCCGCCGACCGTGCGCTTCACCTGCACCGACGAGGGCTCGGGCCTGGCGAGCTGCCCGCAGGACACCACGGTGACCGGCGACGCGGCCGGCCGGATCGTCATGGGCACCGCCGTCGACAAGGCGGGCAACACCGCCACCGCGTCGGCGACCGTCAACCTGGACAGCAAGCTCCCGGTCATCAAGGCCACCGTCATCGGTGACCGCAGCGCCGACGGCTGGTACCGCACCGCGCCGACCGTCCACTTCGAGTGCAGCGACGACCTCTCCGAGATCGCGCTCTGCCCCGAGGACCGCAAGGTCACCACGGACGGTGCCGACCAGCGGATCGCCGCGACCGCCATCGACAAGGCGGGCAACACCGCCGCCGCGGCCGTGGCCGTCAACGTGGACCAGGTCGCCCCCGAGCTGACCGCGACGGTCTCCGGCACCAAGAACGCCGCCGGCTGGTACCGCACCGCCCCGACCGTCCGCTTCGGCTGCACCGACAACGTCTCGACCGTCGCAAGCTGCCCCGCCGACGTCACGGTGGGTGCCGAGGGCGCCGCGATCAAGGTGCCCGGCACGGCCACCGACAAGGCCGGCAACGTGACCGAGAACGCGGTCACCGTCAACGTCGACAAGACCGCCCCGAAGGTCACCGTGATCGGTGCCGTGAACGGCGCCGTCTACGGGATGGAGAAGACCCCGGTCGTCTCCTGCCGCACCACCGACGACGCCTCCGGTGTCGCCACCGACGCGGCGATCACCCACACCAGCACCGACAAGGGTGTGCACACGATCATCTGCAAGGGCGCGACCGACAAGGCCGGCAACACCGCCGCGCCGCTGACGATCACCTACACGCTCGAGCCGACCATCGCCTGGCTGATCCAGCTCACCAACCAGTACGCCGACGACGCGAACCTGGTGACGCTGAACAGCCTGGCGACCTCGCTCAACAAGAAGCAGTTCCTGGCCTACATCGCCAAGGTCCTGCTGCTCACCGCGGGTCGCAAGCCGGTGCTCACCGGCGCCCAGTGCACCACGCTCATCTACTGGGCGTACGTGCTGGACCGGAAGTACTGATCTCCCAATGATCGTTCTCTGATCATTCTTTGATCACGCTTGCCCGGGGGTTCATCCGAACCCCCGGGCGTTTCCGTATTCGTACAAGGCGGCATCCGCATTGTTGATCTTCATTGGATCAAGTGGCGTGCAGCCGACAACACCTGTCACTTTCCTCGATGCGATCTGCGACTATTCTTCGTCTCGCGAGCGCGGCCGGCAGGGCCGCGACGTGTGTCGTTCCCGCTACCTGGGGTGAGCGACGGAGACGGACGAGGCAGACGAACCATGCACCCAGACGGCAGGCATTCCCTGGCAGCCGACGGCTTCCCGACCCCCGACGGAAGCACCGGCGCGATCGTCCTGTGGGGCGTGGCCGGCCTCGCCACCCTGCTGGTGCTGATCTGGGTCGTGGCCGGCTTCGTACACAGCCGCCGGTCCCGCCGGCACGAGCCCCCGCCGCCGCCCGCGGAGCACTTCCCCCGCCCCAACCCGGTCATCACCGAGTCCGGCACGCTCGCCCCGCCCAGCCTGCGCCGCGCGCCCGAACCGCAGCGCTACTCCTGGGACGAGCCGCGCAGCCACCGCCGGCTCAGCCGCTGGCCCATCGCCTTCGCGACAGTCGCCGTGCTGGCCGCCGTCGCGGGCGGCATGACCTGGCTCCAGCGCGACCGCACCCCCGGCCAGCGCACCGTCGCCGCCTGTGCCGACACCCTGCTGCGGGTCGTCGCCGCCCCGGAGATCGCGCCGGTGATCGAGGAGGCCGCCCGCGCCCTCACCCCGGAGGACGCCGACTGCAGCCCGGTCTACGTCACCGCCGAGGAGCCCTCGACCACCGCGCAGGCCGCGCAGAAGCCCGACGTCTGGATCCCCTCCAGCAGCGCGTGGCTGGCCGTCGCGGCCGCCGACGGCACCACCTACGACGCCAAGGGCGCGCCGCTGGCCCACTCCCCGATCGTCCTGGCCGCGCCGGAGAAGACCGCGGCCCTGTTCGCCGAGCAGGAGAAGACGTCCTGGGCCGCGCTGGTCGACAGCGTCAGCAAGCAGCGCGTCCGCGAGGTCTCCATGCCCGACCCCGTGCACAACACGATCGGCATGCTCTCCGTCTACGCCGTGCAGAAGGCGATGAACGCGACCACCCCCGACAAGGGCATCGCGCAGCTGCGGGCGCTCACCCTGCGCGCCCGGCTCAAGGACCCCAACATCGACCCCGCGGCCCTGCTGCGGACGAACCCGTCCGAGGTCTTCCCGACCACCGAACAGCAGCTCGAGGACTACAACCGCGACCGCTCCGGCGGCGACGGCCTCACCGCCGTCTACCCCCAGGACGCCGTCGTCGAGGCCGACTACCCGTTCGCGGTGGCCCGCGGCAGCGCCGACAAGGTCCTCGCCGCCCGCCTGCGCAACGCGGTCAGCGAGGGTGCGCTCACCGCCGCGGGCTTCCAGACCGAGCCGACACCCCAGGCCCTGTCCCTGCCGAAGAAGCCCGCCGAACTCGTCGGCCCGGCCCTCGCCTGGGCGCAATATCGCACGCTCCCGTTCCAGGTCCTGCTGCTGATCGACCGCTCCGGCTCGATGAACCAGACGGTCGTCGACAAGACCGGCAAGCGCACCACCAAGGCGGCCCTGCTCCGCGAGTCCGGCGCCAACGCCAACAAGCTCTTCGGCGAGGACACCAGCATCGGGATGTGGTACTTCGCCTCGCCCACCCCGGACAGCCCGCCGCACGTCGAAGCGGTACCGGTCGCCCCCATGGACAGCGCCCGCCGCAAGGTCATGGGCGAGGCGATGGCGGGCTATCAAGCGGTCGAGGACGCGGGCACGCCGCTCTTCCGCACCGTCCTCGACGGCGTGACCGAGATGCGCGCCAAGGTCAGGGAGGGCACGGTGACGATCGTCATCGTGCTCACGGACGGTCAGGACGAGAAATCCGACTTCGCCATGACCCAGCAGGAGTTCCTGGCCCAGCTGGGCCAGGATGCCGACCCGAAGCGCCCGGTCCCGGTCATCGCCGTCGGCCTCGGCGAGGACGCCGACATGACAGCCCTCGAAGCCATGGCCCAGGCCACCGGCGGCCAGGCCATCTCCGCCACCAACCCGGCCGATGTCGCCTCGGCGATCGCCCAGGCCTTCCTCGCCGCCCACGCCCCCCGCTGACGGGACACGGGTGCACGATCCGTGCCAGCAGCGCTATGGCTCGCCGCTGAGCAGCGCTCGTCGGGCTCAGGACAGGTCGAGGCGGCGCCAAGCGGGGCCCGCGTAGGCCGGCGGGGCTGCCAGATCCGCCCTGATGGCGTGCCACCCCGCCGGCCATCGCGTGGCCGGCCCGGCGAGCACGGCTTGGACCGCGCGGCGGCGCTGTCGTCGGGTTGCTCCTCGTTCCAGGGCACGTGGACGAAGATCTGATACGCGCCCGGCTCCTCGAGCCACAGAGTGCGGGTCAGCTCTTGGCGACGAAGGTGGGGTTCGCCTTGAGGAAGGCCGCCACTTTGTCGCGCTTGGCGGCTTCGAGGAGGTCCATGGACGTGTCGCTGA
>CAKUMG010000289.1 GCA_934667465.1 uncultured Actinoplanes sp.
ATCGGACGCCATTGAAACCCGGTCAGGTGGTTAGAGGAATGTTTGCCCCCCAACTTCTGTCCCCATTGCGCTCACAATGGACGCCGTTGACTGAATTGGGCGAGAAACGGGGAGGGCCGACCAGATGCGAAATGCGCTCACCACGCAGCCGGCGGTGACCGGTGTGCCGGTCATCGGGGCGCGGCGGCCCGAGGTCGAGCTGATCCTGCCCGTGCGCGATCGGGAGGACGACATTCGGCGGCTGCTCGCCGATGCGGCATCGTGCCTGGTGGGAGTCGCTGTTCCGGCCGCCATCGCGGTGGTGGACCGGGGCTCGAGCGACCGGACCGTGGAGGCCGTCGACGAGGTGGCCGCCGCCGCGCGGGTCCCCGTCCGGGTGCTCGGCTGCTCGGCGCCGGGCTGGGGACGGGCGGCTCTGCGGGGCATTTCCACGAGCCTCGCGCGCTGGGTGCTCTTCGGTGAACCGGAGACTTTCCAAGCCGATACCGCGCCCGTGCTCGACCATGCGTTCCGGTTGCTGAGCGAGGGTCAGCACATTGTGTGCACCGCCTCGGAGGAACGGCACCAGACCATTCTCGAAACGGCGGTCGCGGCCCTGCTGTTCTCCGATCAGCCGCCGGACGGTCCCGATTTCGTGCCGGTGCTGCGGGACACGCCCGCGCATGCCGGGCTGCGGATGACAGCGGTCGCCGGGCCGGCCCGGGTCCCGGGCGACGGCGACCGGGACGCGGTGCTGGAGCCGGTGGCGCGGTGAGGCGGCGGCGCTATCGGGCCGGGTCCGGTGAGCATCTGGTGTGGCTCAACTTCAAGGACGCCGGGCACCCGCACGCGGGCGGCGCCGAGGAGTACATGCACCAGGTGACCGCGCGGCTCGCGGCCGAGGGCCAGCGGGTCACGGTGGTCACCTCCCGCCCGCGGGGTGCGGCCCGGACCGGGCGGGACCAGGGCGTGACCGTGCGCCGCATGGGCGGACCCTTCACCGTCTATCCGCTCGCGCTGCTGTGGCTGCTGCGCCACCGCCGCCGGATCGACGGCATCGTGGACACCTGCAACGGCATCCCGTTCTTCGCGCCGCTCGCCGTCGGCCGCCGGGTGCCGGTGCTCGTGCTCCTGCACCACGTGCACCAGTCGATGTTCGCCCAGCACTTCCGGTTCCCGCTCGCCCAGATCGGCCGGTGGCTCGAGCGGACCGGCAACCGCCGGGTCTACGGCGAGCGCACCATCGCGGTCGTGTCGCCCTCGTCGCGTACGGAGGTGCGGCGCGTCCTGGGCCTGGCCGGCCCGGTCTTCGTCGCCGCCAACGGGCAGGAGCCACTCGTCGTGGACGGCGTGCGGCGCGCGGCGGCACCCCGGATCGTGTGCGTCGGCCGGCTCGCCCCGCACAAGCGATGGGACCTGCTGCTGCGCGCGATGCCCCGGGTGGCCGAGCTGATCCCGGACGTCGAACTGCACCTGATCGGCGACGGCCCGTGCCGGGCGTCGCTCGCGCGCCTGGTGGCGGAGCTGGGGATCGCCGATCGCGTACGGCTGCACGGCAGGCTCGACATCGCCGCGCGTAACCGGCTGCTCGCCACCGGCTGGCTCACCGTCTGCACGTCCGAGGTCGAGGGCTGGGGGCTCGCGGTGACCGAGGCGATGAGCCTGGGCCTGCCGGCGGTCGTGCTGGCCTCGCCTGGGCTGCGCGACTCGGTCCGCAACCGGTCCACCGGCTGGCTCGTGGACCGCCCGCAGCACCTCGCGGGGCAGCTCACCTCGGCGCTGATCGAGCTCGAGGACGAGGCCGAGGCCGCCGCGTGGGCGCGCCGCTGCCGGGCGTGGGCCGCCCGCTACACGTGGGACGCGACGGCGGACCGGATCGCGGGGCTGCTGTGCACCGAGGACGCGCGGCGGGCGGGCACGGACCGGCGCCCGATCTGCGACCTCGCCACCGTGGTCGAGCTGGACGCCGGGCGGGCCGCGCGGATCGACTTCACCCGGCTGCGCGGCGCCGACCAGATCGACTGGGACGCCACCGAGGACGGTGAGCTGCGGGTCCGCCTGCTGCTGGCCGGCTTCGACGAGGCGGACGCCGGGGCGCTGCTGCGGCGCCTCGGCGTGGACACCGACGGGGTGGCGGTCCGGGTCGCCCGGCCCGCCGACCTGCTGGGCTGGAAGCGGACGGGCGGCGCCCGGGCCGGCGCCCTGCAGGCATTTTTCCAGGGCCACGACGCCGTGGCGACGAACAACCGGAGGACGACGTGACGAGCAGGGTGGCGATCCTGGGCAGCAGCAGTTCGTACGGGCTGGGGGTGGGCGGCCGCTCGTTCGCCGTGCGCTACGCCGAGCGGCTCGACCCCGCCGCCGAGGTCCTGCAACTCTCCCGGTCGGCGCTGACGGTCGACGAGGTGGATCCCGGGACGCTCGCGGAGCTGCGCGCGTTCCACCCGGACGTCGTGGTGCTCTCGCTGGGCGCCGCCGAGGCGCACGTGCACCCGAGCCGGCTGCTCCAGGCGCTGCTGGACCGCTTTGCACCGGCGAGCTGGCGCGGGCCGGCCGGGTTGAACCCCCGGCCCTACTACTCGCGGAGCCGGCTCCGGCGGATGCGGCAGCTCGTGGCCTCGCGGTCGAAGGTCCGGCTCAAGCGGCTGATCATCGGCGCGACCGGCGGCTTCCACCGGATGGACACCGACGAGTTCGCCGCCCGGCTCCGACAGCTGCTGGACGAGCTGGGCCCGGCGCCGCGGGTGCTGGTCGGGCTCTGGTGCGTCGACACCTACATGTTCCCGCGGTCGAACCCGGTCCTGCGCCGCCACGACGACCTGCTGCGCGAGATCGCGGCCGAGCGCGGCGACACGGTCTTCGTCCCGACCGCCGACGCGGTCCGCTACTGGGACGACTTCCTGGAGGACCGGGCGCACCTCAACGAGCAGGGGCACGCCCGCGTCGCCGACCTGATCTTCGATGCGGGCGTGCTCGGCGCCGCCACGAGGTCCCGGTGACCCTTCTCCGGCCCCAGCTCCCGCCCGCCGCCCCGGAGAGGCCGCGGGCGGCCCGCTGGCCCTACGCGGCGGTCATGGCCCTCGCGGCCGTCGTCTACCTGGTCGACCTGCGCGGGGCGCTCGACTTCGACCTCGATGAGGTCATGTACACGCTCGCCGGGCAGAACGTCGCCGAGGCGGGCTCGGTCTCGTGGGGTGCCGAGCCGGTCAGCGTGCACCCGCCGCTGCACTTCCTGCTGGTGGGTGCGTGGGTGCTGGTCACGGGCACCGCCGACGGGCCGTTGCTGGACGCGCTGCACGCCGCCCGCTGGCTCGGCGCGCTGCTCAGCATCGCCACGATCGGCATGGTCGGGCTGATCGCGCGCCGGCTGACCGCGGACGGCCGGCTGGTCGTGGCGGCGATGGCCCTGGCGCTGGCCGACGGTTTCCTGATCCGGTTCGGACGGACGGCGCTGATCGAGCCGACGGCGGTGCTCGCCGGGCTGGTGGTGATCTATCTGGCGCTGCGGCTGCGGTCGGCGGCGACCCCGGTGTACGTGGCGGCGGCCGGGCTGGCATCGGGGGTCGCGCTGCTGGTCAAGGAGCCGCTGCTGTTCACCGTCGCCGTGCCCGTGGCCGCCGCGCTGCTCGAACGCGATCGTGTGCGCCTGCGGCGTACGGCGATGGCCCTGGGTGTCGGGATCTTGATCTGGTGTCTCTTCCCGCTGTGGGCGGTGACCGGCGGCGCGGGTGCCTGGTGGTGGTCCGAGCACGACACGAGCCTGCGGCGGATCACCGGATTGCTGCAGGTCAGCGGGCTGAACCGGCCGGGTGTCTCGTCGGCCGGTGTGTTCGGCGACACGTTCACGACCTATGCGAGCGGCTATCTGATCTTCGCGATCGGTGCCGCCGGTCTGCTGGTGCTCGTCTACCAGGGGCGGCGCGGGTTCGGGACGACGCCGGCGATGCTTGTCGCGTTCGGCGGGCTCAGCTACGCGTTCCTCGGCTACTGCGTGCTGCTCGGGCAGGCCAACGAGCAGCTGACCGTCTATGCCGCGGTGCCGTCCGTGCTGCTCACCGCGCTGGCCTGGGGGAGCCGGCCGCCGCGCGCCGTGCTGGCCGCCGGAGCGGTGGCCCTGCTGGTCGGCACGGCGACCTGGACCTCCACCGTCGTACTGTCCCGCGACGACGCCACCGAGCGGATGGGCGCCTACCTCACCGCCACCCTGCCCTGCGAGCCCGTCAACGTGACCGGCAACGCGCTGCGCTGGGCGCCCGTGCTGCCGCGCAACCACGCGGAGGCCCACCGGGACGGGGCGACAGCGGTGCAGGACGGGGTACGGCTGTTCCTGCTGTCCCCGAAGGACAGCCGCATGCGCTACGGCATCAGCTCGCCGGAGCTCGACACGTTCGTGCGCGCCCGCGGCTCCCGGATCGTCGAGTTCCCGAGCCGCCGTTACGAGCGGATCGAGCTGTGGTCGGTGCCCGGGGCGTCCGGGACCGCACCCTGCGGCAACGCGCCCCCGGCGGTGTCGCCGCACGCATCGGCGCCGCGGTTCCTCGTACTGTTGGGCGGGCTGCTCGTCGTCGTCGGCGCGGACCTGTTCGTGGGGCGCGCGGTCCGGCGGCGGCGGTCGTGACGACGCTGACCGAGGCGCCCTCGCGGACCGCGGCCGGCAGCGGCGCGGGCTGGCTCCTGCTCGCCACGACCGGCGCCGGGGTGGTCAACTACGCGTACGCCCTCGTCCTGACCCACGGCCTGACCCCCCGCGAGTACGCCGCGTTCGCCGCGGGCCAGGCGCTGCTGATGGTCCGCGCGGCCGTCTCCGGCGCGGGCATCCCGTGGATCCTGGCGCGCGAGCTCGGCCGCGCCCCGCACGACCGGCTCCGCCATGCGCTGGTGACGACGTTCGCGTTCTGGGCCAACGTCGCGCTCGGCCTGGTGCTGACCGCGGTCCTGGCCGGCGCCGTGCTGATCTTCGGCGGGGTCCGCGACGCCGCGGTGGTGGCCGCCGCCTCGCTGGTGATGTCGGTCGGCTCGACGGGCATGGGCTATCTGCAGGGCACCGGCCGGATGGAGCTGATCGCCGCGCTGCTCACGCTGGAGGCCCTGGTCAAGGCGGGTACCGGCGTCGCGCTGGTGTTCGCCGCCCAGCTCGGCTCGACCGGGGCGCTGGCCGGGTTCGTGGCCGGCAGCCTGGTGCTGCTGGTGCCGGTGCCGCTGTTCCGGCGGCTCGTCGCCCGCCCGCGCTGGCGCAAGGCGGAGACGGGCCTGCTGCTGGCCGCGCTCCGGCAGACCCGGATGCAGGCGAACGTGGCCGTCGCCGCCGCGGGTGACACGGTGCTGGTCGGCGTGCTGGGCCTGGCCACGGCGGGTGGCGCGCCCTGGCAGGCCGCCTCGGCGCTGGGGCGGGTGCCGCTGTTCGCCGCGAACGCCGTCTCCACGGCCACGTTCCCGCAGCTCAGCCGGGACGGGTCGGCGGTGCGCAAGGCCGGGGCGCTGCGCTCGTACCTGCTGGTGGGGACGCTGATGGCGGGGGCGCTGGTGACCCTGCCCGCCGAGATCCGGTCACTGGTGTTCCCGGAGGAGTTCGCGGCGGTGGGGGACTGGCTGCCGTACGCGGCCGTGCTGGGGCTGGCGATCGGGCTGCTCAACCTGTGCGTCACGTTCCTGCAGGCCGACGACGCGCGCGGGCACGCCGCCACGTGGCTGACCGGGATCACCGTCGGTTACCTGATCCTGGTCGCGCTCGCCGCCGCCGGGTTCGGGGTCGCCGGGCTGGCTGCCGGGTCGGCCGGGGCGGCGCTGCTCGCGGTCGGTGCGTTGGCACTGCTTCCCGCCGTACGCCCGGGGTGGCGCGCGTTGCTGTCGTCGCGCCGCGACCTGCGGGACCTCGGCGCGGTGCTCGCCGTCGTCGCGGTGCTGGCCGTGCTGGGCAGCCCGGTGTGGTGGTTCGCGGTGGCCGCGGTCGCCGGGGTCGCGGTGCTGGCCGGAAGCTTCCCCGAGCTCGTGCGGAGGAGGCGATGACGCTGCGCATCGGGGTGGACGGGCGGGTGCTCACCGACCGTTACCACGGGATCGGCCGGGTCGCGTACGAGCTGATCCGTGGCCTGGCCCGGACACCCGGCATCGACGTCGTGGTCTTCACCGGCACCGGCCACACCCGCCGCTTCGACCTGGCGGAGCTGGCCCGCAACCGCGCGGTCACGGTCGAGCCCGTGGCGATGGGTCCGGTGGACGTGCGGCAGCTGTGGCGCTGGCGCGCGCCGCTGCGGCGTACGGGCGTGCAGGTCATGGTCTTCCCGTACCACCTGGGGGCGGCGCCGTTCCCGGGCGTGCCGAGCGTGTCGCTGGTGCACGACTGCATCTTCGAGGCCGAGCCCCGCTTCGCGCCGTCGTGGCGGGTGCGGCTCGCCTACCGGGCGGTGACCTCGGTGGCCGTGCGCACGTCGGCGGTGGCCACGGTCAGCCGGGCGTCGGCGGACGAGGTCGAGCGCTGGTACGGGGTCCGGCCCGCCCACGTCATCCCCAACGGCGTCGACCAGCACCTGCGCGGGACCGCGGAGGGTACGCGGCGGCTGCGCGACGAGTTCGGCCTCGAACCCGGCTACGTGCTGCACGTCGGGGCGCAGCGGCCGCACAAGAACGTGCCCGTGCTGGTGGAGGCGCTCGCGGCACTGCCCGGGGAGCGGCTCGTGCTGGTGGGGTCGGCGGACGAGCGGTTCGGTGACGAGGTGGGTGCCGCGATCGGGCGGTGGGGCGTCGCGGACCGGGTCGTGCGGTTGCCGTTCGTGCCCGAGGAGCTGCTGGGCAGCCTGTATGCGGGGGCGCGCGTGTTCGCGTACCCCTCCCTGGTCGAGGGTTTCGGCCTGCCGGTCCTGGAGGCGATGGTCGCCGGGACACCCGTGATCGCCGCCGACGTGCCGGTGCTGCGGGAGGTGGGCGGGCCGGCCGCCCGATATGTCACCCCGCGCTGTGCCGCGGCCTGGAGTGCGGCTCTCGCCGCGGATCTGCCTGCTTCCGGGGCCGCGCATGCCGCGCACTTCACCTGGGACGCGGCCGCGGCCCGGCGGGCGGGCGCCAGCCGGG
>CAKUMG010000290.1 GCA_934667465.1 uncultured Actinoplanes sp.
GTCCACGACGGGCACCTTGTCGGCCAGGACCTCGACGGCGAGCAGCACCGCCAGGATCAGGACCACCCACCCGTTGGAGATCCACGACCAGCTCGAGGGCAGGTCGATGACGTCGGTGTATCGGGCCAGCAGACCCATCGTGAGCAGGGGGATGTAGGCGTTCAGCCCGGCGGATGCCGCCAGGCCGGTTCCGGTGAGCGCTTCGAGCACGATCTCAGCATGGCACCGCCGCGCACGCACCGCCGGACGGCGGAGGCTACCCTCGTGCGGTGCGTCTGGTCATCGCGAAGTGCTCCGTGGACTATGTCGGCCGGCTCTCCGCCCATTTGCCGCTTGCCACCCGGTTGCTCATGGTCAAGGCCGACGGGTCGGTGTCGATCCATGCCGACGACCGTGCCTACAAGCCGCTCAACTGGATGAGCCCGCCCTGCAAGCTGCAGGAGGCGCCGGGCGTGTGGAAGGTGGTGAACAAGGCCGGCGAGGAGCTGCGGATCACCCTGGAGGAGATCTTCCAGGACACCTCGTACGACCTCGGGGTGGACCCGGGCCTCGTCAAGGACGGCGTCGAGGCGCACCTGCAGGAGCTGCTGGCCGCGCACCCGGAGACGTTCGGCGAGGGGCACACGCTCGTGCGCCGCGAGTTCATGACCGCGATCGGCCCGGTCGACCTGCTGCTCAAGGACCAGGCGGGCCGCTCGGTGGCCGTGGAGGTCAAGCGCCGCGGCGAGATCGACGGCGTCGAGCAGCTCACCCGCTACCTCGAGCTGATGAACCGCGACCCGCTGCTCGCGCCGGTCAGCGGCATATTCGCGGCGCAGGAGATCAAGCCCCAGGCCCGCGTCCTCGCCGAGGACCGCGGCATCCGCTGCGTCGTCGTCGACTACGACAAGCTGCGGGGGATGGGCAAGAACGAGCTCACGCTCTTCTGAGCCGGCTCTTCCGAGCCGGCTCGGGCTAGCCGAGTTCGACCTTGTCCTTGTCGGTGGTGCCGGAGAGATAGAAGCGCCACGAGGCCACGGCGAGGACGGCCTGCGTCGCGACGCCGCTCCAGCCGAGCGGCAGGTCCTGACCGATCAGAATCAGCGACGGTACGCCGATCAGCAACACGTCGACGCCGGAGACCGCCGCGAGCAGCGGCCCGGTCGCCACCGATCCCATCGGCGTGTCCAGCGGCAGCAGTCCGTTGTCGACGAAGCCGGCGCGCGCCTTGCGCACCGCCGCCACCCCGCCGACCGGGCCGAGCGCGATCCCGAGCAGCCACCACGGGCCGGCCGGGAGGTGCCCGAGCGCCTGGAGCACCCCGAGGGCGAGCGCGGACCAGACCGTGGCGAGCGCGACCGGCACCACCGACCGCTGCAGCACGGCGTCGCGGGAGCTGATCCCGAGCATGCGCAACATCCACGGGTTCCCGGTGTCGGTGCGCAGCGTCGCGGTGGTCACCCCGGCCGCGACCATGCCGCCGATCAGCACGACGGCCCCGAGCAGCCAGGGCGACGCGGCGGCGACGAGCGCGGGAAGGGCGGCGCTGCCGGCGAACCACAGCATCCGGCCCGGCCGCCGGCGCAGCAACAGCAGATCCTGGGCCACGAGGACGGGTACCCGGGCGGGCAGGCGCACCGAGCGCAGCCGCCGCCGGGACCACTGGCGCCGCTCGATCATGTCGACCACGAACGAGGGCTCGGCGGCGTACGCGGAGTCCCACAGCGTGCCCGCGGTCCGCGCCGACTCGAGCAGGCTGTCGTTGGGTGTGCGGCCCAGGCGGCGTACGGCCAGAGCGAGCCCGGCGAGGCAGATCACCGCAAGCGTCCCCGCCACCGCGACCACGACGCCGGCCGGGGGCCACCCCGCGGGCGCGAGCGGCGCTGCCACGGCCGAGTCCACGACCAGCGTGCCCAGCCCCGCCGCCACGAGCAGCCCCGCGATCCGGTCCGACCAGGACGTCCACCGCCGGTCCTCCTGCGCGGCGAGCGCGACCAGGAACAACGCGACCGCGATCAGCGCACCGGCCAGCGGAAGCGTGCCCGCCAGGTCGCCGAGCGGCCGGGCGATCGCGTGCCCCGCGACGCCGAGGGCTCCCAGCGCGCCCGTCACCGCCGCCAGGGCCAGCGCCACCCCGAAGCCCGGCAGCAGCAGGGAACGCCGGCTGACCGGGGCCGTGAGCAGCCACGACGCGGCGGGGCGGCTGATGCCGAGCGGTCCCAGCCGGCGCAGGGTCAGATAGAGGGCGCCGCTGAGGGCGAGGATTAGGCCGGCGGCGGCGAGCCGGGAGACGTGCTGCTGGTCCGGCCAGACGATCGCCAGGAGCCGCTGGTGGATCATCCCGCCGACGATGAGCACGAACAGCAGCGCGAAGTACCAGTTGCCGGCGCGGTCGCCGAGGGTCGCGTGCGCGCGCTGCGTACGGCTGATCCAGCGCCGCACCCGCCCGGCGCTGACCAGGGCCATGGTCACGGGGCCGCCGTCTGCAGTTCGGGCATGCCGATGCCGGTGGCGCCGGAGGCGGCCACGAAGGCGTCGTCGTGGCTGGCCATCAGCAGGCTGCCCGACCCGTCGAGATACTCGGTGAGCATCGCGGCCACCAGCTTGCGGCCGTCGGCGTCGAGGCGCTGCTCGGGCTCATCCAAGATCAGCAGGCGGCTCGGGCGCAGCAACGCCAGCGCGAGCGTGAGCCGCTGCTTCTGCCCGGACGACATCGAGGCGGGCGCCGCGTCGGCCTGCGCGGTGATGCCGAAACGCTCGAGCGCCTCGTCGACGCCCGCCTCCGCCGCGTCCTGCCCGTGCGCGCGGCAGACCAGCTCGGCGTGCTCGCGAACGGTCAGCCCGGGATACCAGGTCGGCGGCTCCACGGTGGTCGCCACCGCGCGCCAGAACTCCGGGGTGGACCCGGGCGGCCCGCCGAAGACCTCGATCTCCCCGGCGTCGGGGCGCTGCAGGCCGGCGATGCACCGCAGCAGCGTGGACTTGCCGATGCCGTTCTCGCCGGTGATGCAGACGCCGGCCCCGGCCGGCACGGTCAGGTCCAGGCCGGCGAGCACGGGCGTGGAGCCGTAGCTCACCGCGAGGTCGCGGACCTCGATCGCGGCGTCACGGGCGGCGGCCGGTTCGCCGGCCTGCGGCAGAGCGGAGAAGGACACCGGCCGACGCTAGCAAAGGTGGTCACGGGCGCCGGCCGTACAGGAGCTTCACCGCCCTGACGATGCGGCGCACCTGGGCGGGCGAGCGCTCGAACGTCATCGCGGGCAGCACCGACGGTCCCCGCCGGACGGTGATGGCCTTGGGCACGGCGAACTCGCGCAGGCCGTCGTCGCCGTGGACGCGGCCGAAGCCGGAGTCGCCCACGCCGCCGAACGGCAGGCTCGCCATGCCGACGAAGGACAGCGACGAGTTGACCGCCACCATGCCCGCGCGCAGCCGCCGGGCGATCCGGATCCCGTTGGCTTTACCGAAGACCGAGCCACCGAGGCCGTACGGGAGCGCGTTGGCCCGCGTCAGCGCCTCGTCCGCGTCGGCGACCCGGGTGATCGTCAGCGTGGGCCCGAACGTCTCCTCGCGCACCGCCACCGACTCCTCGGGCACGTCCACCAGCACCGTCGGCGCCACGCTCGCCCCCTGCACGGCATCGGCGCCGCCGACCACGGCCCGGCCCCCGGAGGCGAGCGCGTCGCCGATGTGCCGGCGCACGACGTCGACCTGGCCGGGCATCGTCATCGGGCCGATCTCGGTGCCGAGACGCAGCCGCCCGGCCTTCTCCGTCACGGCGGCCACGAACGCGTCGTACACGGGGGCGACCGCGTACACCCGCTCGATGCCGATGCAGGTCTGCCCCGCGTTGCTCATGGCGCCCCAGACGGCGGCCTCGGCCGCGGCGGCGACATCCGCGTCGGCGTCCACGATCATCGCGTCCTTGCCGCCCGCCTCCAGCAGCACCGGCGTCAGCGTCTCGGCGCAGGCCGCCATGATCCGCCTCGCGGTGGCCGTGGAACCGGTGAACGCGATCTTGCCGACCCCGGACCGGCACAGCGCCGCGCCCGTCTCCCCGGGCCCGTGCACCGCCTGCAGCACCGGGTGCTCGGGCACGACCTCGGCGAACGTGTCCACCAGCCACTGCCCGACGACGGGGGTGTATTCGCTCGGCTTGAACACGACGGCGTTGCCCGCGGCGAGCGCGCCCCCGATCGCACCGGCCGGGATCAGCACCGGATAGTTCCACGGGCTGATCACCCCGACCACCCCGAACGGCTGATATTCCAGGTGCCCCGAGTGCTCGGCGACGAGGATCCGCGACCGCACCCGGCGCGGCCCGAGCACCCGGCGCGCGTTGGTCGCCGCCCAGTCGAGGTGCTCGACCGCGGCCGTGACCTCCACGATCGCGTCGGCGAGCGGCTTGCCGGTCTCGGTGCCGAGCAGTGCGGCCAGCTCCTCCACCCGCTGCGCGAGCACGGCCCGCCAGCGCAGTAGCCTGGTCCGCCGCCCGTCGAAGCCGATCGAGGCCCACCACGCCCCCGCCACCCGGGCCCGCTGCACCGCGGCACCGACCGCCCCGGCGTCGGACACCGGCACGCGACCGGCCTCCGCACCGCTCGCGGGGTGGGTCGAAATCAGGACACCGTCCTCGATCACGGGCCGGCCGGGCGCGCGGGATGCCGTCATGAACGTGAGTCTATGTCGGGTCAGGTGACGCACGCCTCACACGTACGCTTGACCGGTGAGCCCTCGCCGCAACCGCCCCAAGACGCGTGGCCGCGCCGACGCGCAGGCCGGCGCGCAGGACGGCGTCGACGAGGACCGCGTCCGCCGCGGCATCGGCGGCGTCCAGCAGTACCAGGACGGCGAGTGGATGGTCCGTTCCGTCTTCGGCGGCGCGGCGACCAAGGTCTACCGCTGCCCCGGCTGCATGCAGGAGATCCGCCCGGGCGTCGCCCACATCGTCGCCTGGCCGGCCGACGACCGCGGCGACGCCTCCGACCGCCGCCACTGGCACACCGGCTGCTGGCGCGCCCGCGACCGCCGCGGCCCGGGCATCGAGCGCTCCCGCAACGCCCCCCGCTACGGCTGACCGAACGTCGCGACCACACCGATCGTGCCGACGATGTTGGCGTTGAGATCGTCCAGCTCCTCGGCCGGAATCCAGTACTCCAGGATGCTGTCGCCGCCGACCTGGTGAACCTCGTATGCGTCGAGGAACGAACGCCGGACCTCGAACCGGGTCACATACCCCACGCCTGAAGCCGGAACGTTCCAGTCCCGCGCGATCATGGTGGCGTACTCCTCGTTCAGCACCGGGTAGAAGATCGGCTGGTCCGGCAGCCGTGGCGGCCACGCGCGCCACCCCGAGCCCTCGACCAGCGCCAGCTCCTCCGGCCCCGTCGGCCGCCACAACGTCACCGTCTCCCTGTTCACCATCCACCCATGATCGTCCCCCGGACGCCGCCGGCCACCGACTACCTCGCCCGGCGATCGACGCCGCGCGAGGGCAGTGATCAGCTTGGCGCCCGGTCAGGCACGCGGACAATGGCGGGATGACTGTGCCTTTCCCGTCGCCGACGGTTCCGGCCTCCGGGCAGGCCGAGGTGTTCCTGCGGTATCTCGACTTCTTCCGTGAGACTGTCCTGGCGAAGGTGGCCGCCCTACCCGACGACGAGTTGCGCCGTAGCAGGCTGCCGTCGGGATGGACTCCGCTCGAGCTGGTCAAGCACCTGCGCTACGTCGAGCTGCGCTGGATCGAGTGGGGATTCCAGGGAAGCGCTGTCGCAGAACCGTGGGGCGACCGGCGCGGGGACCGCTGGCATGTCGCCCCCGAGGAGACGCGGGACGGCCTCGTGGCGGCGTTACGGGCTCAAGGGGCACATACCGCGGCCGCCGTCGCGAGCAGCGAACTCTCGGCGGTGGGGGCGCCCGGTCCGAGGTGGGACGGCGAGCCTCCGGCAACGTTGGAACGGGTGCTGTTCCACCTCCTGCAGGAGTATGCCCGTCATCTCGGGCACCTCGACATAGTCGCCGAACTCGCCGGTGGCCCGGTCGGCGAGTAGGTCCTCACCGGCGAATCGCGGCGCTTGTTGCTGACCGTGATGCGGGGATCACCGCGCTAGGTTCGTTCCCGGGCTACTGACGCGAGGGCTACTGACGCGAGGGGGACGGATGCGCGCGACAGCGATCGACGGGACGATGGCGGAGGCCGTGGACGAGGGGCGGGGGCGGGCGCTGCTCGTGATCCACGGCGGGATGGGCGACCCGTCGTCGTGGCGGCGGGTCACCGACCGGCTGCGGGACCGGTTCCGGACCGTGCGGTTGCACCGGCGGCAGTACCGGCTGGACCTGGCCCGCCCGGTCACGATGGCCGACGAGGTGGAGCACGTCGTCGCGGTCGCCGGGGAGTTGGAGCGGCCGGTGCTGGTGGGGCACTCGTCCGGGGCGGTGCTGGCGCTGGAGGCGATGCTCGCGGATCCCCGGCTGTTCGCGGGCGCGGTGCTCTACGAGCCGCCGGTGGTCACCGGGGCGCCGCTGGGCGGGTCCGCGCAGGTCGCCGCGCGGGCCGCGCTGGCGGAGGGGAACCCGGGGAAGGCGGTCACGATCTTCATGCGTGACGTCGTGCGGGTGCCCGCGCCGACGGCCGCGTTCGCGGGGTTCGTCATCGGGCGCAGCCGCTATCGGGACCGGGTGGTGCGGCAGCTCGACGACAACGATGCGATCGACGCGCTGGGGGTGCGGCTGGGCGCGTACCAGGCGATCGATCTTCCGGTTTTGCTGGTGGGCGGTGACAGGTCGCCGGCGCACCTCGGGGAGCGGCTCGACGCGCTCGAGCGGGCCCTGCCGCACACCAGCAGGCTGCTGATGCACGGGCAGGGCCACAACGCCGAGATGCGCGCCCCCGACCGCCTCGCCACGGCGATCGGGAAGTTCGCCGACGAACTCCCCGGCCCGCCGAAGCCCTGAGGCCGGCGAGCCTGCGGAACCCGGCGAGCCCGCGGAGCCCCGGGACCGCGGAGCCCCGGGACCGCGGAGCCCAGGGACCCCGCGGAGCCC
>CAKUMG010000291.1 GCA_934667465.1 uncultured Actinoplanes sp.
CTGCAGACGCCGCTGAGTGCCGGCGCGTGCGGGTCTCGCGGAACTGCAGACGCCGCTGAGTGCCGGCGCGTGCGGGTCTCGCGGAACTGCAGACGCCGCTGAGTGCCGGCGCGTGCGGGTTTCCCGGAACCGCAAACGTCGCTGAGTCGCGGCCCCTACCTTGGAAAAGGTGGGGATGAGAGCAAAATCGGTCGCATTGGTCGTCGGCCTGCTGGCCGTGGGAACGATTCCGCTGGTCCTCTCGGTGACCGCGGACGCGGCGCCGGATTCGCTCCTGACCCGCTCACGCCCGGTGCTGGCGTCGAGCACGAAGAGCGCCACGTTCGCGGCCGCCCGGGCCGTGGACGGCGACGCGACGACCGCGTGGACCAGCGGCGACGCGGCCGGCAGCCAGTGGCTGCGGATCGACCTGGGGCGCAGCCGCGCGGTCACGCGGGTGCGCATCGGCTGGACCGCGGCCTACGCGCGGGCCTACCGGGTCCAGCTGTCGAACGACGGTGCCACGTGGACCGACGCCTACCGGACCGCCGCGGGTGACGGCGGCGCCGACGACGTGAAGCGGATCTCCGCGACCGGGCGCTACGTGCGGGTGCTGGCCACCCGCAAGGCGCGCGCCTCGGGCTACGGCATCTCCGACCTGCGCGTGTACGGGCCCGGTGCGGCAGCGCGTACGGAATCGCTCTCTCTTGCGACCGGGGTGCCGCCCGCGGCGGCGGCGCTCACCGCTGCCCGCAAGCGCGACGTGGCGTTCCAGCTGGTCTCCAGCGCGGAGAACTCGAGCGTCGAGTGGCGCAAACAGTTCGGCTACATCGAGGACATCGGCGACGGCCGGGGTTACACCGCCGGGATCATCGGCTTCTGCTCCGGGACGTCGGACATGCTGGCCGTGGTCACCGAGTACACGCGCCGGTCGCCGCGCAACAAGCTGGCCCGGTTCCTGCCCGCGCTGCGTGCGGTCGACGGGTCCGACTCCCACGCCGGCCTCGACCCCGGTTTCACCACCGCGTGGCGGGCGGCCGCGGCCGATCCGGTCTTCCAGAAGGTGCAGGAGGACGAGCGGGACCGGATGTACTTCAACCCCGCCGTGACCACCGCCACCACGGACGGGCTGCGCGCGCTGGGCCAGTTCGCCTACTACGACGCGGCGGTCATGCACGGCATGTCGGGGCTGCGCTCGATCCGGGCGGCGGCGCTGCGCCACGCCCAGCCGCCCAAGCAGGGCGGCGACGAGATCACCTGGCTGAGCGCGTTCCTCGACGCCCGGGTGACGGAGATGCGCAAGGAGGAGGCGCACAGCGACGTCAGCCGCGTGCAGACCGCCCAGCGCGCCTTCCTGCGCAACGCCAACCTCGACCTCAACGCGCCGCTGAGCTGGAGCGTGTACGGGGACCCGTTCAGGGTCGTGAAGTAGTGACGAGGTCGTGAGATGACGAACGGCCGGCAGCCTTCGCAGGCTGCCGGCCGTCACGACGTGATCAGACCTTGGACCACTTCTGGTTGGCCGTGCCACCGCAGTCCCAGAGCTGGAGCTGCGCGCTGTTGCCCGCGTTCCAGTCCTTGATGTCGAGGCACTTGTTGGCCGAGATGTTCACCAGGTCACCGGCGCCCGAGAGCGTCCACCGCTGCACCGGGTTGCCGCTGCAGTTCGCGATCTGGATCGGCGTGCCGTTGCTCAGCGCGCCACCCGCCGGGTCGAGGCACTTGCCCAGGCCGCGGAGCGTGCCGTCGCTCTGGAACGTCCACTTCTGCGGCGCCTGGCCGTTGCACTCCCACATCTGCACCCGGACGCCGTCCGACGCGTTGCCGGCCGGGATGTCGAGGCAGCGGCCGCCGTGGCTCGCCTTGAGCGCGGTGCCGGTGGTGGGCGGCGGCGGCGTGGTGGGGCCGCCACCGCCGTTGTTCCAGCCGGAGACGCGTACCCAGTCGATCAGCATCTGCTGCGGGAACTGGGTGCTGCCGTCGGGGCTGCCCGGCCAGTTACCGCCGACCGCCAGGTTGAGGATCATGAAGAAGTTGTGGTCGAAGACCCACCGGTTGCCGTTGATCTTCGACGGGTCGATCCGGTAGTACTCCCGGCCGTCGAGGAACCACTGGATCAGGTTGGGCGACCACTCGACGCCGTAGGTGTGGAAGGCGTTGGCGAGCGGCTCGCCGAGAACCGTGTTGCCGCCGATGCCGCCCGCGCCGGAGTAGCCCGGGCCGTGCACGGTGCCGAAGAGCGTGTTCGGCTCCTTGCCGACGTTCTCCATGATGTCGATCTCGCCCGTGGTGGGCCAGTTGTTGCCGCCGAGCATCCAGAACGCCGGCCAGATGCCCTGGCCGCGGGGGATCTTGATGCGGGCCTCGAAGCGGCCGTACGTCTGCGCGAACTTGTCCGCCGTGAGGATGCGGCCGGACGTGTACTGGCAGGTGCCGTACCAGCACTGGGCGTTGTTGGGGTTCTCCTTGCGCGCCGTGATGACCAGGTTGCCCTGCCCGTCGTGCGCGACGTTGCTGGTCGAGTTCGTGTAGTTCTGCAGCTCGTTGTTGCCGAAGCCGCCGCCGCCGAGGTCGAACTTCCACTTGGCCGGGTCCACCGAGGTGCCGGCGGCGCCGTTGAACTCGTCCTGCCAGGTGATCCCGCCGATCGCGGCGTCGGCCGTGTCGTTGCGGGAGGCGGCGAAGAGGCCGCCGGTGAGGGTCACCGCGACGACTGCCGCGGCGAGCATCATTCGGGTCTTACGCATGGGGATGTGCCTCCGGGGGAGAGGACGTAAATATTGAAGCAGTCTTTACAGATCGACTGCCCTCGGTCAAGGGAGACTGTCCCCGACCCCCGGGATAACGGTTTTTCTAGAGCTTTTCGAACAGAGCGGGGAGTGCGGTCGGCTCCCAGCCGGGCAGCGAGGTGTGTGCCTCGAGGACCTTATACTCCGCGTCCTCGAAGTGCACGACGTCGCCGGCCTCGTACTTGACGAACGTCTTCCAGTCGGGGGTGACCGGCGCTTCCGAGGAGGGCGGCGCGGACGGCTCGCCCGAGGGCGGCGCGGACGGCTCGCCCGACGGCGGCGCGGACGGCTCGCCCGAGGGCGGCGCGGACGGTTCTTCGGAAGGCGGCGCGGACGGAGGCGGCGAGGACGAGGGCGGCGAAACCGGCGTCACGCGGACGAAGTCGACGATCATGCGGGCCGGCAGCTCGGCCTGGCCCTCGGCGGTCACCTTGAGGCTCAGGGCCAGCCCGAAGGCCCGGTCCGTCGCTCCCGGCGGCACCTCGAACCGCTGCACCTGCTCGCCGTCGACGGTCGCGGTGACCGACTCGGGCGTCCAGGTCACGGCGTACGTGCGGAAGTCGCCCGGCTGCGCCCCGGCGAGCAGGTCGAGCGACCGGCCACCCCGGTCCGGCCCGGTCAGCTCGAGCGCCGGCCGCAGCCCCCGGCCCTCCGGCACCCGTACGCGCGTCTCGATCCGCCCCGACTCGCGCCGGACGGCGTCGCGCGTCACGAGGGTCGCCGACGTGACCCCGCCGCGCCGGCTCTCCCGTGCGGTCAGCACCAGGTTGCCCTCGCCGTCGAGCCGGGCATCCCGGTCGCGGCCGGACACGAGCGCCCACAGTTGCGGGTTCACACTGGAGCCGGCCTCGCCGTCGAACTCGTCGGCGAACGTGTCCCGCTGCTCTCCGAAGCCCCGCCCGCGCTCGGCGGCGTCGGCGGAGTCGTTGCGCGTGGGCAGCCAGACGGCCGTGGCGAGGCCCGCCGCGGCGACCACGAGGGTGACGGCGAGGCGGGGACGCATCCGACTCGGCACGCGCGGTGCGCTGTGTCGCGGCACGGGTACAACCTCCGGGGGCGGTGAGGTCTCGGCGACGGAAGGAGCCGTGAAGATCGGGGCGGTGAAGATCAGGGCGACGGAACGGATACGTCATGTCCGTCAGCAGATGACCTAAGAAGATCCGGGGGCAAAGGTCAAGCCCGCACCGGCGTTTCTCGGAATAACTTTCAACTTTCCGCCGGATCGGTGTGGCTGGAGATCCGTACGGCGGTCCCCTCCGGCCCGGTCGTGATGGCGAACGTGTCGGTCAGCTCCCGCACGAGATAGAGCCCCCACCCGCCCGGCTCGTCCGTCGACGGCTTCGCCTCCGGCACCGTCCCGAGCCCCCCGCCGTGATCGCTGACCTCGCACACCACCGTGTCGTCCGCGCACCACACCGCCACCCGCCCGGTGCCGCCGCCGTGCCGCACCGCGTTGGTGAGCAGCTCGTTGACCGCCAGCACGAAGTCCTCCAGCCGTTCCCCGCGCAGCCCGGACTCGCCGGCGCGGGTCGCGACGGCGTGCCGCAGGGCGGTGACCGCGCCCGCGTCGAAGACCTGGGAGATCAGCAGCTCGGTAGTGATGCTTCGACGGTAAGCGACGTCTGATCAAACCGCTGGACGAGTGAGGGTTATTCGGGTCGCAGCCGGCCGCGGTTCAGCGAGTCGGTCCCCCTCGTCGGCAAATGTAGGGTCAGCCCATGGCCGAAACCTCCCCGGCGGGCTTCCAGGCGCCGCTGTGGCGTGCCGTCGCCGTCTACCGCATCGCCGCCCTGCTCTACGTCACCGTGCTCGTGATCCGCAACGTGGGCGTCTACGAGCGGCCCATGCTGGCGTGGCCGGTGCTGGCGCTCACCGCGGGGTGGACGGTCTTCACCACGTATGCGTACGCGGTGCCGGCGCGCCGCCGTCCGCCGCTGCTCGTGGCCGACCTGCTGATCACCATGGGCGTGATGGCCGCGAGCGTCGTGGTGGTCGGGCCGGGGGCGCTCGAGGACGGCGCGCCCACGCTCGCCGTCGCCTGGCACGTCGCCCCGGTCATCGCGTGGGCGGTCGCCGGCGGCCGCCGCTGGGGCATCACCGCCGCCCTGGCCATGGGCGCCACCGACCTGGTCGTCCGCGACCACTACGACCAGGCGGCCTTCACCGGCACGGTGCTGATGCTGCTCGCGGCGCTCGCGGTCGGCTATCTGGTGACCATCGCGAAGGTGTCGCAGCAGCGGCTCGAGCGGGCCATCCAGATCGAGGCCGCGGCCCGGGAGCGGGAGCGGCTGGCGCGCGACATCCACGACTCGGTGCTGCAGGTGCTCGCGCTGGTCAAGCGGCGCGGTGCCGGGCTGGACGGGGAGGCGGGGGAGCTCGCGCGGCTGGCGGGGGAGCAGGAGGCCGCGCTACGCACGCTCGTCACGGGCCGGGTCGCCGAAGTGGTGGACGAGCACGCCGAGGTCGACCTGATGAGCCTGCTGGAGCCGTACGCGTCCACGACGGTCTCGGTCGCGGCGCCGGCCGGGGCGGTGCGCCTGCCGGGCCCGGCCGCCGCCGAGATCGCGGCCGCGGTCGCCGCCGCGATCGACAACGTCAACCGGCACTGCGACCCGGGCACGAAGGTGTGGGTCCTGGTGGAGGACGAGCCCCGTACGGTCACCGTGAGCGTCCGGGACGAGGGCTGCGGCATCGCGCCGGAGCGGCTCGCCGAGGCGGAGTCGCAGGGGCGGCTGGGCGTGGCGCAGTCCATCCGCGGCCGGATCCGCGACCTGGGCGGCACGGTCGCCATCACGTCCGAGCCGGGCCAGGGCACCGAGGTCGAGCTGACGGTGCCGCGCGCGCCGGTAGGGTGACCGGCGTGGCGATCAGGGTGATGGTGGTGGACGACCACCCGATGTGGCGGGACGGGGTGGCGCGCGATCTCGCCGCCGCCGGGTACGAGATCGTCGCGACCGTGGGCGAGGGGCACCAGGCGGTCCGCATCGCGGGCGCGGCCCGGCCCGACGTGGTCGTGCTGGACCTGCAGCTGCCCGACATCTCGGGCGTCGAGGTGATCAGCGGGCTGCTCGCGGCGCTGCCCCAGGTCCGGGTGCTGATGCTGTCGGCGAGCGGCGAGCAGCAGAGCGTCCTGGACGCGGTCAAGGCGGGGGCCACGGGCTACCTGCTCAAGTCCGCCGGGCAGACCGATTTCCTGGACGCGGTGGCGCGTACGGCGGCGGGGGATCCGGTCTTCACCCCGGGGCTGGCCGGGCTGGTGCTGGGCGAGTTCCGCCGGATGGCGACGGAACCGGCGGCCGGCCAGGACCCGGACGCGCCGAAGTTGACCGAGCGCGAGACCGAGGTGCTGCGCCTGGTGGCCAAGGGCCTGTCGTACCGCCAGATCGCGGAACGCCTGGTCCTCAGCCACCGGACGGTGCAGAACCACGTGCAGAACACGCTGGGCAAGCTCCAGCTGCACAACCGCGTCGAGCTGACCCGCTACGCGATCGAGCAGGGGCTCGACTGATCGCCCGGAGGGCTCAGCGGTAGCGCGGGGCGTTGGTCTCGTGCATGGCGGCCTCCTCGGCGGAGGCGCCACCGCCCGCCGCGCCCGCGTCGTAGGCGACGCTGTCGGGCTCGTCATCGGTGCCGTAACCCTCGTCGGTCTCGACGATGCGGCCCACCGGGCGGGGGCTGTCGCCGTCGAGCTGGCCGTCGTCGTAGAGCGACACTGGCGAGTTGGGGTCCGACGTCGGGCTCTGGCCCCACACGTCGGCGTCCAGCTGCCGCTGCTCCGGGTCGTCGACGGTCTCGTCGAACGGGTCGCGGCGCGGGGGCAGCGGGTCCTCGGCGCCGACGTCGGGCTGCTCCTGGCTCAGGCGGTAGTCGAGGGACTCGCCCGCGCGCTGCTCCTCGGCGGTGTCGCCGTACCGGTTCGAACCCCCCGGGCCGACACCCGCGAGCGCCGCCGGGTCGGGTCCGTCGGCGACGCGGCCACTGTCGACGTCGTCGTAGGCGGTGGAGTCGTCGTCGGCCGTGTCGGGCAGGCCGGACGCCTCGGGGTCGGAGACCGGGGTCGGGAAGTCGTCGTCTCGCATGTTCCGGACACTACCCACGGGTGGGAGGTGCCATGCCTGCACTCGCCGGATCTCCGCCTGACGACCCGGGCTCGATGCCGTTGCCCCCGGTGTCCCTGCTCTTCCCGATGTCGCCGTTCGCCCCGGTGTCCCCGCTCTCCCCGATGTCGCCGTTCCTCCCGGTGGCTCCGCCG
>CAKUMG010000292.1 GCA_934667465.1 uncultured Actinoplanes sp.
GGGCGGTGCCGTGCCGAAGGACGGCTCGTCAGCCGGTGCCGAGCTGGCCGGGGGCGCGCCGGGGGTCGGGGAGGCCGCACTGCCGCCCGGCTTGTCGTCACTGCCGCCGGTGCAGGAGACGAACAGCACGATGACGCCGAGCAGGAGCGCGCCCAGCACGACCGCGCGGCGCCGCCAGTACACGGCGGAGGGAAGGGGACCTACCGTCGTACGCATGATGGGTGCACCGTATCTCCGTCCGCGCGCCACGCCCGCAACGACGCGCCGGTTACGCGACATCGTCTCGTTTACTGATCGTCGGAGATAGAAGGTCGCGCGGTCCGGCCCGATGACGGCGGGGGCGGGATCCTATGCTTGTCCGGATATGACTCTCGCCGACACAGCCATCCGGTGGTACGAGGAGAACGCGCGCGACCTGCCGTGGCGGGTGCCCGGCACGAGCGCCTGGGCGGTCCTGGTGAGCGAGGTGATGCTCCAGCAGACGCCGGTCGTCCGCGTGGAGCCCGCCTGGCGCTCCTGGATGACGCGCTGGCCCACCCCCGCCGACCTGGCCCAGGATCCCCCGTCCGAGGCCATCCGCATGTGGGGCCGGCTCGGCTATCCGCGGCGCGCGATGCGGCTGCACGCCTGCGCGGTGGCCATCCTGGAACGGCACGACGGGCAGGTGCCGGACGACCTCGACCAGCTGCTGGCGCTGCCCGGCGTGGGGACCTACACGGCGCGGGCTGTCGCCACTTTCGCGTACGGGCAGCGTCACCCGGTGGTGGACACCAACGTACGCCGGGTCGTCTGCCGGGCCGTCGAGGGCAAGCCGGACGCCGGCCCGAACACGACCGCCGCCGACCTCACCGCGACCGAGGCGCTCCTGCCGCCCGAGGCGGACCGGGCCGCCAAGGCGAGCATCGCGTTCATGGAGCTCGGGGCGATCGTCTGCACAGCCCGCGCTCCGCGCTGTCCCGAATGCCCGTTCGAGCAGGTCTGCCTCTTTCGCCAGTCGGGCGCCGCGTTGCCGGCCGGCCCGAGCCGCAAACCGCAGCGGTACGCGGGCACGGACCGGCAGGTGCGCGGCCTCCTCCTGGAGGTCCTGCGCCACTCGACGGGCCCGGTTCCCCGGCAGCGGCTCGACGTGGTCTGGCACGACGAGATCCAGCGGGCACGGGCGCTCTCGGGCCTGGTCGAGGACGGCCTGGTGGAGCCGCTGGGCGCGGACGCCGACCGCTTCGTGCTCGCCGGCGACGCGCCGGGCGGAGACGTTCAAAGGCTCTGATCCCGTACGCCGCAGCAACCGCGCCGCCCCGCCCGCGCCTCACGCCAACGCGGCCCGGCGCTGTGGCCCGGTGACGTCGTGCGGCCCGCCGAGGGCTGGCCCAGGCGGCGTCGCGCACGGACGGAAGCACAGCCCCGCCCGCCTCGCGCGGGCAGGACGCAGCTCGGGCGGTGTCGGGCGCAGGCCGGGGCGCGGGTCAGATCGTGACGTGCAGGGCCGAGGCGAGCGCCGGGGGCAGCGGGTAGGGCCGCTCGTCGGGCACCATCTGCAGCGCCCGTTGCTCGTCGCCGCGGCGCACGAGCTCGCGGATCCGGCGGACCACGTGGGTGATGTCGGTGACTCCGACCGTCCACTCCTCGACGTACCTGTCGAGCACCGACTCGCCGAGGCCCACCTGCAGCGACCGGTGCGGCAGCGGGGTCAGGGCCAGCGAGCGCTCCGGTTCCCACTGGACGCGTACGGGGCTCTCCTTGAGCGCGGCCGTCCACTGCTCCCGGTCGGGGTGGAACGCGTGGTCGTACTGGGCCAGGCAGGAATGAGCCAGCGCCCACTCGAAGCCCTCGCGGGTGACCTCGACCGCGAGCACCCGCTCCTGCCCGTCGGCGGTCGCCCACCGGCAGCGGTACATCTGCCACAGGAACGAGGGGCGCAGCCAGCTCATCCGGTCCCGCTTGAACGGCGGCACGAACCGGCCGGCCCGGGCCGCGGCGATCGCGATCGGCACCGGATACGCCTGGTAGACGGTGATGGTCTCCGGCGAGTAAACGGCGCGCACCTGGCGGACGGGCACTTGTGGCACCCCCCGATGATCAAACTCCGGGCGCCCCGATGTCGCAAAAACCGCGGAACACGGCCCATTCGTGCGGCAGCCCCGCCCGATTCAGCCGGCGAGCGGGTACGGCCGCTCGGCAGGCAGCAACGCGGGATCCCGGTCCGCGGCGATCCGGCGGGCCAGCGGCGTCACATCGGTGATCGAAACGGTCCACTCGTCGACGTAGCGCCCGATGGCCGGCCCGGAGAGGCCGAGCTGCAGCGACCGGTACGGCAGGGGCTGCAACTGGAGCGAGCGCTCGGGATCCCACTGCACCCGGACCGGACTGACCCGCAGCCGCCGCGCCCATTCCTGCCGGGTCTCCCCCGACCCCGGCTTGTGGTGGCTGGGGCAGGCCTCGGCGACCGCCGCGTCGAACCCGGCCCGCGTGATCTCCACGGCGAGCACGTACTCCTGGCCGGGCTTCGTGGCCCAGCCGCTCCGGTACATCATCCACAGGAAGGACGGCTTGATCCAGGTCATCCTGTCCCGGTGGAAGGGCGGCACGAACCGGCCCGCGGCGAGCGCGGCCTCGGCGATGGCGGGCCGGTACGCCTGATAGACCGTGATCGTGCGCTCGGTGTGGACGGCTCGGATCTGGCGCCGTGGAACTTCCATGCGCCGATCATGGGCGCGGCGGTGCTTCCCGGGCGACCGATTTTCCCCGGCCCCGGCCACGCTCGGAGCACCGCGCGAGACGTGCCGGGTCGACCCCGGGGGGACGCGAAACGGCCCGGCACCATCGGGTGCCGGGCCGTTTGCGGTGGTGCGTGCCGATCGGGCGGGCCGATCAGCGGCTGGTCACTCCTCGGTGGCGGCCGCGCCGAGGTCGGCCGGGACGGCGTCCGGGACGACGGCACCGCGGTCGGCGCCCGTGAAGGTGAGCTTGGACTTCTCGGTGTTCTCCGGGTCGCCCTCGCAGTCCACGACGACGATCTGGCCGGGGCGCAGCTCGTTGAAGAGGATCTGCTCGGAGAGGGTGTCCTCCAGGTCCCGCTGGATCGTCCGGCGCAGCGGCCGGGCGCCCAGGACCGGGTCGAAGCCCTTCTTCGCCAGGTACTTCTTCGCGTTGTCGGTCAGCTCGAGACCCATGTCCTTGTTCTTGAGCTGGGTCTCGATGCGCGCCGTGAAGATGTCGACGATCTCGAGGATCTCGTTCTGGCGGAGCTGGTGGAAGACGATCGTGTCGTCGATGCGGTTGAGGAACTCCGGGCGGAAGTGCTGCTTCAGCTCGTCGTTGACCTTGACCTTCATCCGCTCGTAGTTGGACTCCTCGGCCTCGGAGGCCTGGAAGCCCAGCGACACCGCCTTGGCCACGTCGCGCGTGCCCAGGTTGGTGGTCAGGATGATCACCGTGTTCTTGAAGTCCACGATGCGGCCCTGGCCGTCGGTGAGGCGGCCGTCCTCCAGGATCTGCAGGAGGGTGTTGAAGACGTCCGGGTGGGCCTTTTCGATCTCGTCGAACAGGACCACGGAGAACGGCTTGCGGCGGACCTTCTCGGTCAGCTGGCCACCCTCGTCGTAGCCGACGTATCCGGGGGGCGCACCGACGAGGCGGGACACCGTGTAGCGGTCGTGGAACTCGGACATGTCGAGCTGGATCAGCGCGTCCTCGGAGCCGAAGAGGAACTCCGCGAGCGCCTTGGAGAGCTCGGTCTTACCGACGCCCGAGGGGCCGGCGAAGATGAACGAGCCCGAGGGGCGCTTCGGGTCCTTGAGGCCGGCCCGGGTGCGCCGGATCGCCTTGGAGACCGCCTTGACGGCATCTTCCTGGCCGATGACGCGCTTGTGGAGCTCGTCCTCCATGCGCAGCAGCCGGGAGGTCTCCTCCTCGGTCAGCTTGTAGACCGGGATGCCGGTCCAGTTGCCGAGGACCTCGGCGATCTGCTCGTCGTCGACCTCGGAGACAACGTCGAGGTCGCCCGCCTTCCACTCCTTCTCCCGCTGCGCCTTCTGGCCCAGCAGCTGCTTCTCCTTGTCGCGCAGCTGCGCGGCACGCTCGAAGTCCTGCGCGTCGATCGCGGACTCCTTGTCGCGACGCACCTGGGCGATGCGCTCGTCGAAGTCGCGGAGGTCCGGCGGCGCGGTCATCCGGCGGATGCGCATCCGTGCGCCGGCCTCGTCGATCAGGTCGATCGCCTTGTCGGGCAGGAAGCGGTCGGAGATGTAGCGGTCGGCCAGCGTCGCCGCGGCGACCAGGGCCGCGTCGGTGATGCTGATCCGGTGGTGGGCCTCGTAGCGGTCGCGCAGGCCCTTGAGGATCTCGATGGTGTGCGCCAGCGACGGCTCGCCCACCTGGATCGGCTGGAAGCGGCGCTCGAGCGCGGCGTCCTTCTCGAGGTGCTTGCGGTACTCGTCGAGCGTGGTGGCACCGATGGTCTGCAGCTCACCACGCGCGAGCATGGGCTTGAGGATCGAGGCGGCGTCGATCGCGCCCTCGGCGGCACCGGCACCCACGAGGGTGTGCAGCTCGTCGATGAACAGGATGATGTCGCCGCGGGTGCGGATCTCCTTGAGCACCTTCTTGAGGCGCTCCTCGAAGTCACCGCGGTAGCGGGAGCCGGCGACCAGCGCGCCCAGGTCGAGGGTGTAGAGCTGCTTGTCCTTCAGCGTCTCGGGCACCTCGCCCTTGACGATGGACTGCGACAGCCCCTCGACGACGGCGGTCTTGCCGACGCCCGGCTCGCCGATCAGGACCGGGTTGTTCTTGGTGCGGCGGGACAGCACCTGCATGACCCGCTCGATCTCCTTCTCGCGCCCGATGACCGGGTCGAGCTTGCCCTCGCGGGCCGCCTGGGTGAGGTTGCGGCCGAACTGGTCGAGGACCAGGGAGGTCGACGGCGCAGCCTCGCCGGCCGCGGCGCCGGCGGCGGCCGGCTCCTTGCCCGAGTAGCCCGAGAGCAGCTGGATGACCTGCTGACGGACCCGGTTGAGGTCGGCGCCGAGCTTCACGAGGACCTGGGCGGCGACGCCCTCGCCCTCGCGGATCAGGCCGAGCAGGATGTGCTCCGTGCCGATGTAGTTGTGGCCGAGCTGCAGGGCCTCGCGCAGCGAGAGCTCCAGCACCTTCTTGGCCCGCGGGGTGAACGGGATGTGCCCGCTCGGCGCCTGCTGGCCCTGGCCGATGATCTCTTCGACCTGCTGCCGGACCCCCTCGAGGGAGATCCCGAGGCTCTCCAGAGCCTTGGCGGCGACGCCCTCGCCCTCGTGGATCAGGCCGAGCAGGATGTGCTCTGTCCCGATGTAGTTGTGGTTGAGCATCCGGGCCTCTTCTTGGGCCAGGACGACAACCCGTCGCGCTCGGTCGGTGAACCGCTCGAACATGCCCTCGTGCTCCTCACGTGCCGTGCGCCAATGCTGAGCCTGTCTCAACAACCGGCGGGGCCAGCGCACGGACATCGGTGATGCCCGTGCTGTAACTACTCTATCGCCGCCGGAGGACTCTGCTGGGCCGTCGAGCCCGGCCGGGACGTCCCGCACCGATGATTTCCCCAACTTCGCACGCTCAACGGCTGTTCCCCACCCCTGGGGAGTACGCGCACAGCGAAATCCGGTCCGGCCGACGGCGCCCCGGCGCCGTCCACAGGCTGTGGACAACGTCGTCCACCCCTGTGGATAACTTACGCAGCCCGGGCGAAGAAGGAGCGAAAAGCGGCAGGGTCCGCCGCGCCGGAGCGCTGCGGACCCTGCGACGAGCGGAACCGGCTCAGCGGCCGGGACCCTTCGCGTGGAACTCGTCCACGATCTCCTGCGGGATGCGGCCCCGGTCGGAGATGTCCTTGCCGTTCTTCTTGGCCCACTCGCGGATGGCCTTGTTCTGCTCGCGGTCGGCGGTCGCGCCGCCACGGCCGCGGGCGGCACGGCCACCCACCACGACACCGCCGCGGGCGACCTTCGATCCGGCGGCGACATAGGGCGCGAAGACGTCGCGCAATTTCGCCGCGTTCTTGTCGGACAGGTCGATCTCGTACTGAATGCCGTCGAGGGCGAACTTGACGGTCTCCTCGGCATCACCGCCGTCGAGGTCGTCGACCAACTTGTGAATGATCTGCTTGGCCACGCGCCGTTATCCTCCCGAACACTGGTTTGAGTGCCACACACAATCCCCGCCGATAACAATAACGCCGCGTCCGCATGATCCGTCAATGCGGGTCGCGATATCGACGGCCGACACGGCGTGTCCACGGCGATCGTTTCCCGAATGCCCCGGCCACGTTTCCCATTCCGGCGCCGGCCCGGAATCGACGGCGGATGGTGATCCCGGCGCCGCCCGCCGGACCCCGCATGACCTGCGGGCCGCACGGCCGCCGCGCGGGAATCGAATACCGGGCCACCGAAAACGCTCAGTTGCCACCGAGTTGCGCAGCGCGACAAAGCGGGAAAGGGTCAGCCGACATTCCGCTCATAAACCATGCGCAAGCCGATCAGGGTGATCATCGGCTCGTACGCGGTGATGGTCCGGCACTCGTCCTTGACCAAGCCGGCGAGACCCCCGGTCGCGATCACCGCGCTCACCTCGCCCAGTTCCGCGGTCATCAGCTCGACGATCCGGTCCACCTGACCGGCCACGCCGAAATAGAGGCCGGACTGCAGGCACTCGACGGTGTTCTTGCCGATCACCGAACGGGGCGCGGCCGGCTCGACCTTGCGCAACTGGGCCGCCCGCGCGGCGAGCGCGTCGAACGAGATCTCGATGCCCGGCGCGAACGCACCGCCCAGGAACTCACCGCGCGCGCTGATGACGTCGAAATTGGTGGTGGTGCCGAAGTCCACGACGATCGAGGGCCCGCCGTAGAGCGCATGCGCGGCGAGGGTGTTGACCACCCGGTCCGCGCCGACCTCCTTGGGATTGTCGATCGCCAGCTGCACGCCGGTCTTCACCCCGGGCTCGACGATGACGTTCGGGACGCCGCGGTAGTAGCGGG
>CAKUMG010000293.1 GCA_934667465.1 uncultured Actinoplanes sp.
AGCCAGGGCCGCCACGTCGGCAAGCTCGTCCTCGAGGTGGGCGACGGCCTCGGCGGCGGCACGGTACTGATCACCGGCGGGACCGGCGGGGTCGGCTCGCTGGTGGCCCGGCACCTGGTCACCGGGCACGGCGTCCGCAGCCTGCTGCTGGCCGGCCGCCGCGGACCGGCCGCCGACGGGGTGCCGGAGCTGGTCGCGGAGCTGGAGGACGCCGGCGCGGCGGTGCGGGTCGTGGCGTGCGACGTCGCCGACCCGGGCGCCGTGGCGGACCTGCTGACCGGGCTGCCCGGCCGGTACCCGCTGACCGCTGTCGTGCACGCGGCGGGCGTGCTCGCCGACGGCACCCTGGAATCGCTCACCGGCGACAGCGTCGACCGGGTGCTGCGGGCCAAGGTCGCCGGTGCGGTGAACCTGCACGAGCTGACCCAGGACCGCCCGCTGTCGGCGTTCATTCAGTTCTCCGCCCTGGCGGGCACGCTGGGCACCGCCGGGCAGGCCAACTATGCCGCGGCCAACGGATTCCTGGACGGTCTGGCGGCGGCGCGGCGCGCCTCCGGCCGGGCTGCCACCTCGCTGGCCTGGGGGTGGTGGGAACAGGCCAGCGGCATGACCGGGAACCTGGAGCAGGCCGACCTGTCCCGGCTGCGCCGGATGGGCGTGGGCCCGCTGCCGACCACGACGGCGCTGGCCCTGTTCGACACGGCCCGCGCGCTGGACAAGGCGGTGCTGATCCCGGCGCGGATCGACCCGGCGGCGCTGCGCGGCAGGCCCGCCGACGAGCTGCCGCTGCTGCTGCGCGACCTGGTCGGCGCGGGCCGGGCGGCCCGCGGCGGTGCCCGTACGGCCGCGGTCGATGGTTCTCGCAATCTGCTCGACCGGCTGGCCGTCCTGCCCGCGGACGAGGCGGAAGCCACCCTGCGGAGCTGGGTCGGCGACCAGGTCGCCGTCGTGCTCGGCCACCCGGCCGGCACGGTCATCGACGCCGGTCAGGCGTTCACCGTGCTCGGGTTCGACTCGCTGACCTCGGTGGAGCTCTGCAACCGGCTGGCGGCGGCGACCGGGCTGCGGCTGCCCTCCACCCTCGTGTTCAGCTACCCGACCCCGGACGAACTGGGCCGGCACCTGCACGAGCTGCTGCGCCCGGCGGTCGAGCCGGCCGCGGCCGAGGAGGCGGCGATCCGTGAGGTGCTGCGCACGGTCTCGATCGACCGGCTGCGCAGCGTGGGCATTCTCGATCACATTCTGGCCTGTGCCGCACCGGAACCGCCGGAGGCCGGCGGGCCGGCGGCCGACACCGATCCGGACGAACTCGCGGACCTGGACCTGGAGGCGCTCCTCGAGCTGGCTCTGGACGAGAGGGGTATCTGACATGAGCGACACCAAGGACCAGGCGGCCGCGGGCGGGGACCGGGTCCAACGGGCCCTGCGGGCGCTGCTGGAGGAGCGCGACCGGCTCCGGCAGGAGAACGACGCCCTCAAGAGCGGCCGCGGCGAGCCGATCGCGGTGGTGGCGATGGCCTGCCGCTACCCGGGCGGGGTGTCGTCGCCGGAGGAGCTGTGGGAGGTGATCCGCGACGGCAGGGACGTGGTGGGCGACTTCCCGGCGGACCGCGGCTGGCGCGACGACCTCTACCACCCGGACCCCGACAACCCCGGCAGCTCGTACGTGCGGCGCGGCGGGTTCCTGGACGACGTGGCCGGCTTCGACGCCGACTTCTTCGGCATCAGCCCGCGCGAGGCGCTCGCCGTCGACCCGCAGCAGCGCCTGCTGCTGGAGACGTCGTGGGAGGCGTTCGAGCGGGCGGGCATCGTGCCCGCCGAGGTCCGCGGCGACGAGGTCGGCGTCTTCACCGGGGTCAGCTCGTCGGAGTACGGGTCGCGGTTCCTCGGCGCGCCGCCCAACGAGCTCGAGGGCTACCTGCTGCAGGGCAGCACGCTGAGCGTCGCGTCCGGGCGGGTGGCGTACGAGCTGGGCCTGACCGGCCCGGCGGTGTCGATCGACACGGCGTGCTCGTCGTCGCTGGTCGCCCTGCACCTGGCGGCGCAGTCGCTGCGCGCCCGGGAGTGCTCGCTCGCGCTGGCCGGCGGGGCGCTGGTGATGTCGACGCCCTCGATCTTCGTGGAGTTCTCCCGGCAGCGCGGGCTGGCCACCGACGGCCGGTGCAAGTCGTTCGCGGACGGGGCCGACGGGACCGGCTGGGCCGAGGGCGTGGGGGTCCTGCTGCTCGAGCGGCTCTCCGACGCCCGCCGCAACGGCCACCCGGTGCTGGCCGTGCTCCGCGGGTCCGCGGTGAACCAGGACGGGGCCAGCAACGGGCTGACCGCTCCCAACGGCCGCGCGCAGGAGAAGGTGATCCGGCAGGCCCTGGCCAACGCGGGCCTGTCGCCGTCCGACGTGGACCTGGTCGAGGCGCACGGCACCGGCACCGTGCTGGGTGACCCGATCGAGGCCGGTGCCCTGCTGGCCACGTACGGCAGGGACCGGCCGGCGGACAAGCCGCTCTGGCTCGGGTCGCTGAAGTCCAACATGGGCCACGCCCAGGCGGCGGCCGGCGTCGCCGGGGTCATCAAGGCCGTGCTCGCCATGAACCACCGGCACCTGCCGAAGACGCTGCACGTCGACGCGCCGTCCGGGCACGTGGACTGGTCGTCGGGCGCGATGGAGCTGCTGACCGAGGGGCGCGCGTGGGACCCGGCGGACGGGCCGCGGCGGGCCGCGGTGTCGTCGTTCGGGGTCAGCGGCACCAACGCGCACGTGATCCTGGAAGAGGCCCCGGCCCCGGAGGCCGGCCCGGACGCCGGCGCGCCCGGCGGGCTGGTGCCCTGGACGGTGTCGGGCAGGACCGCCGCCGCCGTGGCCCAGCAGGCGGCCCGGTTGCACGACTTCGTCGCCGCCGACCCGGGCGCGGACCTGGCCGGCATCGGGGCGTCGCTGCTCGCCCACCGCAGCCGGTTCGAGCACCGGGCGGTGGTGCTCGGCCGGGACCGCGACGAGCTGCTGCGGGCGCTGGCCTCGGTGCGTGACGGCGCCGACTCACCCGCCGCGGTCAGCGGTGTCGCCGGGAACCCCGGTGGCGTCGTCTTCCTCTTCCCCGGCCAGGGCTCGCAGTGGGCCGGGATGGGCCGGGAGCTCTACGACGCCTACCCGGTCTTCGCGGCGAGCATCGACGAGTGCGCGTCGGCGCTGGACGAGTGGGTCGGCTGGTCGCTGCCGGCCGTCCTGCGCGGTGAGCCCGGGGCACCCGGGCTGGACCGGGTGGACGTGGTCCAGCCGGTGCTGTTCTCCGTGATGGTGTCCCTGGCCGCGCTGTGGCGCTCCTGGGGCGTCGAACCGGCCGCGGTGGTCGGGCACAGCCAGGGCGAGATCGCCGCCGCGTACGTCGGCGGCGCGCTGTCGCTGCGCGACGCCACCCGGATCGTGGCGCTGCGCAGCCAGGCCCTGGTCGCCTTGAAGGGCCACGGCGGGATGGGCTCGGTCGTGGCGGGCGCGGACGTGGTGGCGCAGCGGCTGGCCCCCTGGGAGGGCCGGCTGAGCGTCGCGGTCGTCAACGGCCCCCGCTCGGTGGTGGTGTCCGGGGAACCGGACGCGCTCGACGAGTTCATCGCCGCGATGAAGGCCGACGGGTTCCAGGCGCGGCGCATCGCCGTCGATTACGCCTCGCATTCCCACCACGTCACCCGGGTCCGTGACGCGGTGATCGGGGCATTGGAAGGCGTCACCCCGGAAACGTCGCGTACCACCCTTTATTCGACCCTGCACGGAAAGCGCATCGACACCGCGGAAATGAACGCCGGATACTGGTACGACAATCTGCGGGAAAAGGTTCTCTTCGAACCCGCCGTGCGGCGAACGGTCGAGGACGGCCTTCGCGTCTTCATCGAGATGAGCCCGCATCCGGTGCTGACCGTGCCGGTGCAGGAGATCGTCGAGGACGTCGACGACGCGGTGGTGCTGTCCTCGACCCGGCGCGACCGGGGCGAGGCGGAGGCACTGCTCGGCTAGCTCGCCGAGCTCATCGTCCGGGGCGGGACGGTCGACTGGGCCGCCGTGTCCGGGCCGGGCCGCCGGGTGGACCTGCCGACGTACGCATTCCAGCGGCAGCGGTACTGGGTGAACTCCGCCGCGCCCGCGGCGGTGGCGGAGTTGCCGGCGGCAACCCCGCCCGCGGCCGAGGAACCCCAGGTACCCCTATCCGACCAGGTCTCCGTGCTGCCCGACGGCGACGCCACGGCCCTCGTCCTGGCGCACGTGCTGGACAAGGTCGCCGTCGTCCTGGGGCAGGACTCCGGCTCGGCGATCAACCCGGACCGGCAGTTCAAGGAGATCGGCTTCGACTCGCTGCTCTCCATGGAGCTGAGCAAGCGCCTCACCGCCTCGACCGGGCTCAAGCTGAGGGCGAATCTGGTGCTGCGCCACCCCTCTCCGCGGAAAGTCGCCGGGCACATCGTCACCGCCATGACGACCCGCGTTCCCCAATAGAGTCGAGGGATCCTCCGGCGCTTCCCGTGCCGGAGGATCGTCCCGCCGGCGGGACAAGGAAAGCCCGGCCGCGGTCACCGAATGAGGGTTGTTCAGGACCTTCCTTGAGCGGGCAGGTAGCCGCAGGTCAACGATTAGATCTCCACCGTCCTGAACAATCCTCACTGTCTTGTAGAGCTGATTCACATCCCGGAAAATTGGGGGTGATTGGCGAACCTCTCCGATTCCCGAGCTTCTGCCGAGGAGTGATCTCTGTGCGCTCGTTCGATGCCTCTCCCGCACACAAAGGACTGTGGCTGGCGGACGGAATGGCGTCCGGCACGCTGAACCACGCGCTGACGATGTGGGATGTGGCCGGCGAGCTGGACGCGGCCGCGATGGAATCCGCCTTCCGGCACGTGCTCGGCGAGGCGGAGGTCCTGCGGGTCAATTTCGTCGACGACGGCAAGGGACTGCGGGTCGTGTCCCGGGAGCTGGGGGAGTGGCGGCCGTTCTTCCTCGACCTCAGCGACGCCGGCGACCCCGGTCAGGCCGCGCGGGACGCCCTGGCCGAGGTGGTGCGCGAGCCCTTCGACGTGGCGCGGGACCTGCTGTTCCGGCTCGGCGTGGTCAAGCTCGGCGCGGACCGTTCGCTGGTGGTGATCGCCTACCACCACCTGATCTCCGACGGCGTCGGCGCCGGCGGGCTGCTGTCGCGGCGGCTCGCCGAGGTCTACACGGCGCTGCTGCGGGGCCAGGCCGTGCCGGAGCTGCCGCACGCGTGGGATCTCGGGTCGTTCGCCGCCCTGTCCGCGCAGTACCTCGCCTCGGAGCAGGCCGGCGAGGACGTCGAGTTCTGGCGCGACTATCTCAAGGAGGCGCCGCCGGCGGCGCAGGTTCCCGGCGTCGTCGTCCCCGCGGCCCGGCTGGCGGAGCTCGCCGCGCCGGTGAGCGACGCGGACCGCTGGGCCGAGGTGGCCGGCGTGATCGGGATGACCGCCCGGACGCTGACCGTCCCGCGGGCCGAGGCCGACGCGTGGACCGCGGCCGCGGAGTCGATGGGCGTGTGGCGCTCGTCGATGCTGACCACGGCCACGGCGGCGTTCCTGCGGCACCGCTGTGACCTGCCGGAGTTCCTGCTCTCGCTGGCCACCGGCAACCGCAGCGGCGCGGCGGGCACGACGCCCGGCCTGGCCGTGAACGTGGTGCCGGTCCGGGTCCGGGTGCCGCTGGGCACCACCTTCGCGGAGCTGGCCGACGCGATCGTCGACGAGACCTACGAGATCTCCGGGCACACCCTGTGCCACTACTCCGACATCCAGCGCGCGAGCGGCGCGGCGCCCAGCGAGCGCGGCAGCTTCGGCGCCGTCATGAACGTCATCGAGTTCGCCGACCAGATCTTCTTCGCCGACCACCCGGCGCGCTTCTCCGGAGCGACGACCGGCAGCTTCAACGAGCTCTCGATCGGCGTCTACACCGACGGCACCGCCGGCAGCGACCTGTTCATCCGGCTGGACGCGCCCGCCAGTCTCTACTCCCGGGTGGAGCTGCGCCTGATCGGCGAGGACCTGATCGCCTTCGTACGGGCGGTCGTGGCGGGCCAGGCGCCGTCGATCGGCGCGCTGGACGTGGTCGGCGGCGCCGAGCGCGACCGGGTGCTGGCCGCACCCGGCGACAGCACCGCGGCGGTGTCCGAGGCCACGGTGGTGGAGCTGTTCGCCCGGCAGGTGGCCGCCGGCCCGGACGCCGTCGCGATCGTGTCCGGCGACGCGGCACTGTCCTACCGCGAGCTGGACGACCGGTCCACCCGGGCCGCCGCGGCGCTGCGCCGCCGGGGCATCGGCCCGGAGTCGGTCGTCGCGGTGGCGCTGCCCCGGTCCGCGGAGCTGGCCGCCGTGCTGCTGGGCGTGGTCAAGGCGGGCGGGGCCTACCTGACGATCGACCCGGGTCTCGCGGCCGACGAGATCGGCGCGCGGGCCGCTGCCGCCGGCGCCCGTGCCCTGCTGGCCGGCGTCGCGATCACCGGCCCGGTCCCGGCCGTGCCGGTGATCGTGTCCGACGACCTCTGGGCGGACGCCGCCGGCGACGTCGTGCCCGCTCCGGTGCGCGCCGACAGCATCGTCGCCGTCACGGAGGTGCTGCTCACCCACCGCAACCTGGTCCGGTACGCCCTGGACCGGCACTGGTCGGACGCCGTTCCCGGCACCGTGCTCTGGCACCATTCCCCCGCCTCCGACGCGCTCGCCCTCGAACTGTGGGTGCCCCTGCTGAACGGTGGCCGGGTCGTCGTGGCCGGGCAGGCGGAGCTGGACGGCGACGCGCTCGCCACGGTCCGGGCCACCCACCCCATCTCCCTGGCCTGGCTGCCCGCCGGCCTGGTCGCGGCCCTCGCGGCGCAGCGCCCCGAGAGTCTGGCCGGCCTGCGCGAGATCTGGACCCAGGCCGACGAGGTGCCCGCGGCGGCGCTGCACCGGCTCCGGGCGGCCGCCCCCGAACTGTCCATCGTCAACAGCCACGGCCCGGCCGCGACG